>WTAW01000295.1 GCA_013139435.1 Candidatus Aminicenantota bacterium
TTGATAGTGAAGAAGACACTATACCTGATCTGCAATGCCCACCTGGATCCTGTTTGGTTGTGGGAATGGGAGGAGGGTGCGGGAGAAGTCCTGTCAACATTTCGATCCGCAGCCAAACTTTGTGAAGAGTTCGAAGAGTTTGTCTTCAATCACAATGAAGCCGTTCTCTACCAGTGGGTCGAACAGTTCGAGCCTGAATTGTTCATCAAACTTCAGGATCTTGTTTCCAGAAAGAAGTGGCACATCATGGGGGGATGGTACGTGCAACCCGACTGCAATATCCCCTGCGGGGAATCTTTTGTGCGACAGATCTTGGTCGGAAAACGGTATTTTAGAACGAAATTTGGAGTAGAGCCGAAAACAGCCATAAACTTTGACCCGTTTGGACACACCCGGGGATTGGTTCAGATCTTGAAGAAGTCGGGGTATTCCTCTTATCTTTTCTGCCGTCCCGACCCGAAAGGATATTCCCTTCCTTCAGAAGACTTTATATGGGTGGGTTATGATGGCTCTGAGATTTTGGCGCGCCGTGCAACCGATCACTACAACTCGTTCATGGGGAAGGCCCGTCAGCGCGTGGAAGAGTGGCTGGAAAAGAATCGTGACAAGGAGTTCGGGATCTTGCTCTGGGGAATAGGCAATCATGGAGGCGGTCCTTCTCGCTTAGACTTGGAACAACTGCGGGAGCTTTTAACAGAAGAATCCGACTGGACGATCTGTCATGCTGTACCAGAGGATTATTTTGAACGCGTGGCAAATAAGATCAATCAACTCCCACGCCACACGGCGGACCTTAATCCATGGTCTGTGGGGTGTTATACCACCATGGCCCGCATCAAGCAAAAACACCGCGAACTCGAGAACACATATTACAAGACAGAAAAGATGGTCACATCAGCTTTCTGCCAGGGACTGATGGACTATCCATCTGAACCATTCAGAGTCGCTCTCGAAGACCTTCTCTTTTGTGAATTCCATGACATTCTGCCCGGGTCATGTATTTCTGAGGCGGAAGCCTCCGCACTCCAGGGAATGGATCATGGGCTGGAGATACTCGCACGATTGAAGGCTAAAGCCTTCTTTGTTTTACTCAGCGGACAACCCCCGGCTGGAGAGGGCGAGTTTCCCATTTTTGTCTACAATCATCATCCATTCCCGGTGGAGGAGACGATCATCTGTGAGTTCCAGCCGCAAGAGCCCAATGAAAACAAGGCAATGTTCTGGCTCCCCGAGATTTACAATGAGAATCAAACAAAAATTCCCTTTCAACTGGAAAAGGAGAGCTGCAACATTTCTGTGGACCAGAGAAAACGGGTTGTTTTTCGAGCGACACTCAAACCCAGCCAGATGAATCGTTTTTCCTGTCAATTGAAAGAAGTTGTCCCCGAGCCAAAGTCCTATGAACCTGCAGGGAAGGAGATAGAGGTCAAGTCCGAGGATGTCCAAGTGATTGTCGATACAGAGAGCGGGTGGATCAAGGCTTATCGAGTTTCCGGGACAGATTATCTGAGTCCGGACTCTTTCCAGGCCCTTGTCGTTGAGGATTATCCCGACCCATGGGGCATGTTGGTCAATTCTTTTAGAAAAGTCGCCGGTTCGTTCACCTTGATGACAAAAAAAGAAAGCGCACGCTTTGCGGGGATCTCTCTAGCAGAATTGGACCCTGTCCGGGTGATCGAGGATGGGCCAGTAAGGACCGTAGTGGAAAGCCTGTTCAAATACCGCAGTTCATCCCTTTGTATGCGCTACAAAATTCCAAAGCAGAACAATGCTTTCGAGATAGAGGTCCGTGTGTACTGGGACGAAAAGGACCGTATGCTCAAACTTTCCATACCGACAGTATTTGCAGAGGGCGGCTGTAGAGGCCAGGTGGCCTATGGTGTTGAAGATTTTAAGGATAGAGGTGTGGAACTGGTCGCACAAAAATGGATCGGTGTATATTCTGCAAATAACCAACACGGGCTGACAGTGATCAACGATGGGACGCATGGTTTTGATTTTGCAGAGGGAGAGCTGCGCATTTCTCTTTTGAGGTCGGCGGCCTATGCGGCCCATCCTGTCGGAGACAACATACACATCGTTCCTCAGGATCGTTTGGAGCCGCGAATCGACCAGGGCGAGAGGGTGTTCCGGTTCTGGGTGCAGGGAGGAGAGGCGTTTCAGAGATTTTCTTCCATCGACCGCGAGGCTCTCGTTAAGAATGAAACCCCGATGGTCCTTTCGTGTGTGCCTTCTGGGACAGGGATAAAACTCCAGCCAGGGATATGTTTGGATGATGAGGTTGTGCAGGCCACTGCCATAAAAAAAGCTGAGGACAAGAATTGGCTCATCCTGCGTCTTTTTGAACCGACGGGAGAGCAAAGATCCACGAAGGTCACCATTCCTGGCAGATCGTTATCCTTTGAGGTT
This sequence comes from Candidatus Aminicenantota bacterium, assembly GCA_013139435.1. Lineage (GTDB taxonomy): Bacteria > Acidobacteriota > Aminicenantia > Aminicenantales > Aminicenantaceae > WTAW01. The sequence continues at coordinate 2,410 of WTAW01000295.1, forward strand.
ACCCTTAAAGGTTTTGAGATAAAAACCCTGACTGTGGACCTGGACACAGATGAGGTTTTTGAGGTGGATCTTTTGGAGAGGAAACTCGGATAAAAAATATGAAGGATTCCATATCACTGGTTTTGGTCGGTGCAGGAGGTATGGGGCAGTGCTATCTGAAATATCTGTTCAAAGAGTATTCTCCTCCGAGGGTTCGTCTTCTTGCTGTAGTAGAACCACAGCCTGAAAAATCGGCATCTTATGCCAAACTCATGGAGAGGAGGATTCCCATCTACCCCACGCTCAACGATTTCTATGAAAAAAATCCTCCTGTCGATCTCGCGATCATCGCCTCGCCCATGCATCGCCATGTGCCACAGTCATGCCAGGCTTTACAGCGGGGTAATTTTGTCCTGTGTGAAAAACCTCTTTCCGCAACAGTTCAGGAAACACGGAGGCTGGTTGCAGAAACACATTCTACGGACCGTTGGGTGAAAGTCGGTTACCAGTGGTCCTTTTCTGAAGCCATCCAGGCCTTAAAAAAGGATATCATCCGGCGACGGTTCGGCAAGCCCCTGCGTTTAAAGAGCCTATGCTTCTGGCCGAGAGACCTGCTCTACTTCCAGAGAAACGATTGGGCGGGAAAAAAAATAAGTGATGATGGCCATTGGGTTTTGGACAGTCCTGCTAACAATGCTATGGCTCATTTTTTACATAATGCCTTTTATGTATTGGGAGATCGAACCGAGTTGAGTGCCATGCCCCAGGAAGTTATGGCAGAACTCTATCGGGCGTATCCCATTGAGAACTATGATACTATCGCCTGTCGTGCTTGGACAGTTGACGGAGCTGAGATCCTTTTCTATGCGTCCCACGCCACTTTTGAGGAAATGGGCCCCATGTTTTCCTTTGAATTTGAAAGAGGAGTTGTGTCCTTCGGGGAAAAAGGGGATGCTGTCGTGGCCATCACAAATGACGGGGAAGAAACAAACTACGGGTCGCCTGAAAAGGACCCCTTTCGAAAGCTTAATGACGCACTGTCAGCTGTGCATTCAAACCGCCCTGTGATCTGTGGACCAGAGGCTTCCTTCGCTCAAACCCTGTGTATGAACGGCATTCAGGAATCTGTTTCAGATATCTGCCCCTTTCCAAAGTCCAGGATTATAAAGGACAAAAACAGAATTTGGGTCGATGGTCTGGCGGAAGAATTCTATGCGTGTTACCAGAAAGGGATCCTGCCGAGCGAGTCGGATCATTCTTGGACTTGCCGAGGTAAAAATATCGATCTCCAGAATTATGAGTTTTTCCCTGGAGGGGCTCAACCTAAAGGAGACTGAAAGGATGTTTTCCCCCTCAAAGATACTTGTTGAGAAGACGCTCCATTTTGATTCTCCCAAAAGAATCCCCCGGCACGTGTGGTTGCTTCCCTGGGCGGAAGAGCACTATGCTGATTCTTTACGTCAGTTGAAGGAAAGGTTCCCCGACGATATTCAGGCTGCTCGAGCTGTGTATCATAAACCGACAGAGGCTGTGGGCGATCGATACAGCCAGGGCACTTATATCGATGAATGGGGCTGTGTATTTGAGAATCCGCAAGATGGAATCATAGGTATCGTTCGAAAACCACGGATCTCCGATTGGCAGGACTTGGATGATTTTTTCCCTCCACAATCAACCTTAAGCCTGGATAGAAATGCCATAAATGCCTTTTGCCGAGAAAGCGATAAGTTTATCCTTAGCGAAACAACCGCACGGCCTTTTGAACGACTGCAGTTTCTCCGGACGATGGAGCAGGCTTTGATCGATCTCGTCGAACAACCCCCTGATCTTTTTGAGCTTCTGCAGCGGATTCACGCACATTATTGCAAAGAGATCGAGGTTTGGGCACAGACGGACATCGATGGCATTGCCTTGATGGACGATTGGGGGACGCAATCGTCATTGATCACATCACCCGATATTTTTCGACAGATCTTCAAGCCCATGTACCGTGATTATGTGGAGATCGCACGCCATTTCGGAAAATATGTATTCCTCCATACCGATGGTTACATAATGGATGTCTTTCCTGATTTTATCGAGATCGGCATCGATGCCATCAATAGCCAGATCTTCTGTATGGGTGTGAAGGAATTGGGAGAACGCTTTCGTGGGAAGATCACTTTCTGGGGAGAGATTGACAGGCAGCACCTCCTTCCCAACGGAACTCAGGAAGACATAGCCCAAGCTGTTTGTGAAGTCAGGGACGAACTCTATGAGAAGGGTGGTGTTATTGCTCAGTGTGAATTCGGCCTCAAAGCCAAACCGGAGAATGTGCTTGCTGTTTTTGAAACCTGGAACTCATTCCGTTTTTGAGGGACTGTATAGAAAGGGAATGATGATGTTAGATGGGGAAAGGCTGACTATGGAAGTGCTTGACTACGAAAACGGCGCGAACAGAAAATGTCAGCTCTTGTTTTTCTGTATTTGCATCAAGGGTGTGGCCTTCACGCTCTCACCGAGTGCTTCACCGTCTCCATTGCCGTCTGTCTCGATTTCGATACCGAGAAGGTGCGCCGCTCCCTCGTAGATCTGCTTGTAGTATTTTTTTGATTCCTGCATCTGCGCCAGTTTCTCTCTGATTTTCTGGAGTTCCTGCTCCATTTGAGAATCCATGTCTTCGAGTTCTTTTTTAGCCGATTCCATAGTTTTTTTGTAAAGGTCTTCTTGTTCTTTGTTTACTTTCATTTTATCACCTAATCTTTTATGATTTCTTAAACGTGAAAGAAATTATTTTCCAAACTTTGACCTTGACCCCATTTTTAAAAGCTGGAATGAATTTCCACTGTCGGACAGCATTGGTGCAATCTTCATTGAAGTCATAGGGACCAGAGATTCCCTTGATCAATGATGTTTCAATAACGTCTCCGGATTCAGATATCAGGACATTGATCACCACTTTCCCTTCTACTCCGCGCTGGAAGGCAACACTGGGATATTTGGGATTAACTCTTTTTGCAATTTCGGGCTCAATGTCGACATCTTCGAGCGGAATGAGGTCTCCGGTTGCAGCAGGAGGATTCTCGCTACTTGTTTGTAATGCCTCTTCCGGTTGTTTCTCTTCCGGAGTGATGTCCGGAAATCCCAGAGAGGTTTGTCCGGTAGCGGGATCCTCTGAAGGCATGTTTGCAGATTCCTGATTGTCCTCCAGAGGACTCGCCGGCAATTCCTGAGGAAGGATTGGTTCCGGAGAACTTTCAAATGTTTCCGACAGAACGTCTTCTTCCATGTTGACACTCTCAACGTCTGGGACTCGGGCTGCGGGTTCCTTGACAGGAAAAATCTCATTGACTTTTGTTTTAACCTTGCCCTCTTTCTCTTTTGGCTCTTGTACGGGAGGATTAACCTGGGATTGTTCTTCCTCGACTGGATTTTCTATGACGATCTCCTTTGCCGTGTTAGCTATGTTTTTAGCCGGTTGAATGGCTGCGGTCATATTTTGAGGAGTGAAATTTGTGCTTTTGGATTTGCGAAAAATAAATGAAGCGCTGAGTGCAACAGCGGCGACCAGGATAAGGGGGATGATAAACTTCAAGCGGAGCTTTTTTAAATATACGAGAGAGCTCTTTAGAGCAGAGAGCGGAGAAATTTTTGTCTTTTCCTCTTCTTCCATCGCACTAAAGATCTTATCCTCTTTATCCGGTGAGGCGAGGGCGGCTTCCTCTTTTTGCTCTTGGTGCGCTTCTTTATCCAGAACGTCGATTTTTTCTTCAACCTGGAATTCTTCTTCGACCTCAACTTTCTCTTCCACAATTTCTTTCTCAGTAACCGCTGTCTCTGCTATAATCTCTTCTTCTTTGGCAACGACTTCAATTTTTTCTTCTGGAGGAGCGACACTCTTTTCTTCTGTTTTAGAAGGGGCTTTCTCATTGAGGTTTAAGCCAAATTCCGACAGAGTGTCCTCGAGCATTTTATCGATTTGTGTTTTGATATCAGGACTTTTCTCTTCTTTTTCCAGAACTTCTTTTGCAGGAGGCACAGGCTCAAGAATCTCATCTTCAAGATCATCCGCCTGGAGTTTTGCCTCCGTCGTTTTGGCTTCGACCTTTATGCTATCCAATGCCTTTTCAGAAAAATCCTCCAAATCTTGTGTTTCTTCTGCCATAGCTTTTTCCTCAAACTCTTTAATTTTTTCCTTCAACAGATCATTGATCGTGGAGAGAATTTCCGGACCTTTGAATGGCTTACTCAGGAAAGCGGAAGCTCCATAGGCACTCGTGGCCTCGATCTTGAATTGTTCCTCACGATAGAATTTTGTCAGGATGACAACGGGAATTTGGCCGTTAAAGTCGTGTGATATAATGCTGCAAAGTTCAAACCCATGAAGCTTTGAGATCATGGGCTCCACAATAACGAGATCGGGATATTCTCCCTTGCATTTTTCTAGCCCTGCTTCACCATCTCCAGCCGTACTGACATCAAACCCCTCTGATTTTAGGTATTCGGAAAGAGCAAGGGTAGACTCCTCATCGAAGTCGACGATTAAAATTTTCATGTTTCTCATTTTGACTCTTCTAAAGAGAG
>WTAW01000244.1 GCA_013139435.1 Candidatus Aminicenantota bacterium
CTTTACTCCATAAAATACCCATTCTGGGAAATCTCTTCAAGTCCTTCGCACGGACGAAGCAGACACGGGAACTCCTGATTTTTATAACTCCCAGAATAATCAGATAAGAGGGTGGAACAATGAAAAAGCTAAAAACACTCTTTAAAATCCTGGCAATCCTTCCAGTTATAATGCTCTGCATTTCATGCAATCCGATGTCGGATGATACCCGATCCGGAAGCATGCTTGTGATAGAGAACCTGCTGGGCACTGACATGGAAGGAAACAAAGTCAACTTCCTCCAATCCGATGTGATTTACCAAGATCCCGATGACCCAACCAGCGGTACTATCTATGCCGATTCTGCAACCGTCACCTTCAGAGGACGGCTTCTCGACCCTGATTCCTTAACTGGCCCCTCGCACTATAACGATATCACGGTCACACGCTACATTGTCTCCTACATTAGAGCTGATGGCAGAAACACCGAAGGCGTCGATGTCCCCTATTCCTTTGAAGGCAATCTCTCCGTAGTTGTTCCCATCGACAGCGTGAAAGACGTGACCTTTGTCATCGTGAGAGAAGTCGCCAAACTTGAACCCCCGTTGATCGGTTTGCATGAATGGCGGGACGCCGGTGTCATCGAAGCCACAGCGAAAGTAGACTTCTATGGGCAGGATCAGGTTGGCAATACGATCAAAACCACCGGATATTTGACCGTTTTCTTTGCAAACTATGCCAATGAAGCATCTGCAGCACCTGCATCAACAGGAGGATCGTCATGAAACTAAAATCCAAAGGCATACTTATTCTTTTACTCGCATTGAGCATTGTCTCTTTTTACTCATGCAGAAATAAGGTCGATCAACCTTCTCCTACAGGTCCGTCGACATTTTCCATCCTGATGATCGCTTCAGCAAGCCCGAATGTTCTTATAGCAAGAGCCACTGGGGTACGGGATACAAGCAACATCACTGTCACTCTGACGACTTTTAAAGGTGTGCCCCTTGCCAACGAGACCATCATTTTCGATGTGTACGATACAAACGTCGGAAAATTGGAAAATTTTGGCTATTTTGAAGGCAATGAATCTGTTGTTGTTAAAAACACAGATTCGAATGGACGAGTTACTGTGAAATACTACGGGCCTGTTTTTGAAGAAATTGTCTATTACTGGGAAAATATTCCTGGTGTTACACCGCCGCCCACAAGCAATGACACACGTCCTCTGCTTCTCCCCCCGGAGACGGTATACATTCGGGCCTCCTTAGCGTGGCAAGGGAAAGAAATGATCAGCGAACTCACGCACATCCAAATCGTGAGTGACCTCGATAAGCAGATCAGGTTACAAGCAGCTCCGAATGTGCTCTGGATTACCTCCGGATCTCAAAAATCACGACAATCTACACTCACGGCTACAGTCGCAGATCTTAAAGGAGCACCTGTCAAAGGTGAAAAGATATGGTTGGAAATTGAAACTGGACCAGGAGAATTCAAGCAAAACGGCCAGAGGAGAATCTCTGGAAAAACGGATGAAAACGGCGAAGTGTTCGTGACATATCTGGCTCCAAAAAGAGATGAGATCTATACAGATGGAATCAAAGTTAAAATTCAGGCACAAATGCAAACCTCCGATCCAAATTGGGCTCATGACGAAGCTGAGATTCGCTTGAACAGGGGTGACTGAAACTAGTAATTCAGTCCTAGTTACACAGTTTATACAAAAGCTGCCAGCGCATGCTGGCAGCTTTTTTTTTGTATTCGGAAAAAAACTCGAATATCTTCATACCTGGATTATTCACGAGTTGAGGTTGCTGCAAAGGCAAGGCAGTGGCCCACGAAGCTGTAGTGATCTACCGCGAGTGGGCTACAACGAAGGCTTTGTAGTAAGATCAGCTCGCCTGTAAGGTAAAAAATGTCGATTATAAATAACCATCACATAGGGAATATCATGTCCAAATTAGTATACTAAAAAACAATGTAACATTCTTATATTAAGTCAGTTATGATATGTATCGACATTTTTTATGAATAATTCAGGAAAATATCAATAGTAGACGAGAATTTTCTTGTTGGCTCTGACCTTACGCAGTGTCTGTTTTAGTGCTTCATCTAGATCCTGTCGCTTTTTTGATTTAAGAATAATCTGGACGCGGTTCTTCCCCCTCAACCTGGGAACAGCGGCCAATGCCGGGCCTAAAATCTCAACATCCTTTGAGTGTTCCTTCAATAACGAGGAAAAATCTCTCGTCTGTTTGGCCAACGACCGCAAGTTATCTCCCTGAAACAACACCTCGACCATATGAGTGAATGGCGGATAGTTCATGAGACGACGGAACTTTATCTCCTGCGTGTGGAAGCCGACATAATCAAGGTGTGCTGCCGAACGAATGCTGAAATGATCCGGAAATGCTGTCTGGATCAAGAGCTCTGAATTTTCGTCATGGCTTAGATGTTTTGCTGCCTGAATGATGCTCTGAAAGGTTTTCTGGCTGGCTCGGTAATCAGATAGGACAAGGACTGTCTCCGGATAAAGGACAACCACCAAGGAAACTTTGGACAGTTCCTGCTGATGGGCCAGCAACTGGGTACCCACCAGGATATCGATCTTATTTTTCTGGAATAAGTCGACAAGTTTCTCCTGGTCTTTCGGTCTTTTGGCCACGTCCGAATCAAACCCGAGCACGCGGATTTGCGGAAATCTCCGTTTGACCTCTTCTTCAACGGCCTCGATGCCTAAACCTCTCTTCTTGATGATCTTGTGGCCACATTCAGGGCAATCATAGATTTTTCTCAAAGAATGACCGCAATAATGACAGACCAATCGGTCATCTCTTCTGTGATAGGTCAGAGCAATGTCACAATCCCGGCAGCGAGGTGTGTAACTGCACCTTGAGCAGGTAATGTAAGAGGCATACCCCCGCCTGAAGTGGAAGATCAGTACAGGTTTTTTCTCCTGAATAGCTTTTCTGAGCCTGGCAATAATCCTTGGAGAGAGCAGTCCCCGTTCGATCCTGTGGCTGACAATTTCAGCATGAGTCTTTGACGATCCACTCCAAATATTGAACAAGCAATGCCTCTTCCCGAATTCATGATAAGATTCGACTGTGGGAGCGGAAGAACCATACACCAGGATCGCTCGATCCTGCTTTGCCCTGAAGTATGCCCCTCTGCGCGCATCATAAGAGGGATTCTCCCTCTGGAGGTAGGACTCATCCTGTTCTTCATCCACGATCACAAGTCCGAGGTCCTCTGCTGGGGAAAGAACTGCAGAGCGGGGCCCCACAACAATATCCACCTGGGCCGAGTGGATCCTCGACCATTCCTCTTCTCTCGTTCGGGTAGACATCCGGCTGTGGAGAAGAGCCGCATGTTCGCCGAATCGCTTCTGGAATTTTTCGATGAGACTGCGGGTTGCCGCGATCTCAGGGACAAGGTACAAGACCTTCTTTCTCAAGGTAAGAGCCCTCTTTATCAGATAAAAATAAACGGCTTCCCTCTTTTCCGAGGGCCCGAATAGATAGTAAGATAAAAACGTTTTACCATCCCAATGGGTCACGATCCGGTTTGCGGCTTGATAAGAGTCCTCATCCAGGGAAAAGTCCATCTCCAATTGTGTGGGTTCCAGCCTCAAAGGCCTTTTCCTCTCCAGGCTTTCTGTCTTCACTTCTTTCTTGACATGAATGAATTCTTTACTCTCAAGTTGGGATAGAATAAGAGATAGGCTCGTCATTTTGAGTTTCCTTTTCAGGAAGACATCGCTGTAAGGGCGTTTTTTCAAGAAGAGCAAAACATCCCTCTCACGGTCAGAGAGTGTCTCCTCATCGAGAGCTTTCTGCCCTTTATCTGTGAGTGACAGCGTTGTTCGTGTTTTCGGCACAAAAGAGGGGGGAAGAGACGCCTGGAGCAACTCACCCCACGATGAATAATAATAGGCGCTCAGTTTTTTTGTGAAGGACAGAAAGTCTGTCGATATAAGAGGAGTTTTATCCAGCACGGCATGAATCTCTTTGAGTTTCAGGCCCTTGGGAACACCCCTCTGTTTAAGCTTGATAACGATCCCTGTGCGTTTCCGCTCTTTGAAAGGGACAAGAACCCTTGACCCCACCCTCACAAGGTCCTTCTGAGAATCTGGAACGATATAGAGGAAATTTTTATCCAGCGGAAGAGAAAGAATGACTTCAGCGAATAAGGTCATGATTTGCCCAGATAGGCCATCACTTTTTTCATGTCTTCCCAAACCATTTTCTTCAGAAGTCTGTTGGATTCGTTCCTGACAAGATAGGAGGGATGGAAGGTGGGCATCACCAGGATTTCCTCGAATGGGTGGAATGTTCCGCGTAAGGTTGTGACTCCTGACTTGCTCGGGATAAAGAAGTGGGTCGGAACATTCCCCAAAGTGACAATAACCTTAGGCTGTATATTCGCTATCTGCTCAAAAAGATAATCTTTGCACTTTTCTGTTTCCTCTCGATTTGGCTCCCTGTTGTTCGGTGGTCTACACTTCACAATATTGGTAATGTAGACATCTTCCCGCCTGTAATTCATGGCTTGGATGATCTTTGTAAGGAGCTGTCCTGCCCGACCGACAAAGGGTCTCCCCTGGATATTCTCATCCCGTCCTGGAGCCTCTCCGATAAACATCAGATCCGCATCGGCACTCCCCTCCCCGGGTACAGCCTTTGTCCGCGTTGATGCAAGGGGACATTTCTGACAATTGAGGATTCTCTCTTCGACCGAGGGAGGGGAAGCCTCCTTAAGCAGAAAGCGGGCTCCGATTTCGGAGAAAAAGAGCAAATTCTCCTCGATATCAGCAAGAAATCGGTCAGTTTTTCTGTCCAAGGAGATCCTCTACTCTATCCCAAATAAGCTGACTGATATCCATCTTGCTCATCCTTTCCGTGCGGGTGATCTGTCCGTCTGGGAAAACAAAAATCACTTGATTAAAATCCGATTCAAAACCGATCGTCTCATCAGCAACATTGTTGGCCACGATAAAATCGAGGTTTTTATCTTTGATCTTCTGGAGAGAATTATCCTTGATGTTTTCTGTCTCAGCAGCAAAACCGATGAGGATTTTGTCTCCTTTTTTCTCCCCGAGCTTTTTGAGAATATCTTGAGTCTGGATGAGCTTAACGTCTTGTGAGATTCTTTTTTTCATCTTCTGTGGGGCCGTGTCTTTGAATGTGATATCAGATATTGCTGCCGCCATTAAAACGACATCTGTGTTTTCAAAGTGTTGAAAGGTCTGAGCTGCCATCTCATCAGTGGTCTGGACCATCACCAGTTTCGCACCTTGAGGGGGAGAGATGTGTGTGGGACCGGATAAAAGAGTGACATCGGCTCCGCGCTTGAGCGCCTCTTCTGCGATCGCATAGCCCATTTTTCCCGACGATCGATTCGAGAGAAAACGAACTGGATCCAAGTATTCCCGGGTAGGGCCCGCTGTGACAAGCACATTCTTACCCGCCAGGCTTTGGCTTTTCCTCATCAGATTTAACCCTGCCTCGACAATCTTTTCTGGAGGAGCCAGTCGTCCCCATCCTTCATCTCCGCAGGCTAAATATCCGCGATCGGGTTCAACAACAAAGACCCCCAAAGATTTAAGCTTCTTGATGTTCAGCTGAGTCTGGGTGTGAAAGTACATGGCTTCGTTCATAGCAGGAGCGATAAGCACAGGACACCAGACTGCCATATAGAAGGTCGAAAGAAAGTCGTCGGCAATCCCTGAAGCCATTTTGCCGATCATGTTTGCCGTCGCCGGGGCCACAACAAACAGTGATGCCTCCTTTGCCAAAGAAATGTGTGATATGTTCTCTGATGTTTTTCTATCGAAGGTGTCAACATAGACCGCGTCCTCGGTGATAGCACTCAACAGGAGAGGTTGAATCAAGTGTGTGGCATTCTTCGTCATGATGGCTTGAACCGAATATCCCTTTTTCTGAAATGCTCTAACGATCTCGCAGGATTTGTAAACACTTATCGATGAGCATATTCCCACAACGACCTTTTCCA
>WTAW01000129.1 GCA_013139435.1 Candidatus Aminicenantota bacterium
GACAGAGTTATGGAGAGGTTTAGCACCATTGTCTCCTCTGGATCTTTGATCTCGATCTCTCGCTCGACGGGTGTCAGTCCATACAGATCCATCTTGATGATATGCCTGCCTGGAGAAAGGTCTGTAAAGGCATAGTTCCCCTCTTTATCGATCTCAGACTTGAAAAAAACCTCCTCTTCGATGGGTTTGATCAAGATGGAGCCCTTAGTGTACGGCTCGCCTTTAGGAGAGAGGGTAACCTGGCCCTTGATATCTGCCGCTTCTAGCGTGTGAAGGCCAAAAACAAGCAGAACTAAGATCGTAGAGAGGATGAGTTTTTTTGTCATGTTTTCCGTTATCCTGTAATGATTTTTTTGATGAATATGAGAATGATGATGAGCACGACCGGCGAGAGAAATTTGAGGGAAAACACCCAGAGAGGACGAATTCTGAAGCGAGGATTTCCCGAACGAACTTCTTCGACGGGTTTTTTGATCCCCCAAATCCAGCCTACAAAAATGCAGATCAAAAGCGCGCCCACGGCTAACGAGATGTTGGCGAAAATGATATCGAATTTGCCCATAAAATCTATATCTGTAAAGAACTTCATCCCTCCTGAAGAGAGGGCGGAGGGAATTCCGAGGAGAAAGGCAAACCCTCCAAGAAGGAAGGCCGCTTTTTTTCTCGACCAGCTCCGTTCATCGATAAAGTAGGCCACAGAGACTTCCAGGAGGGATATGGTCGAGGTGATGGCCGCTACTAACAGGAGAGTGAAGAAGAGCATTCCGAAGAAATGACCGTTGGGGATCTTGGAAAAGATCAAAGGGAAGACTTTAAATACCAGTCCTGGCCCGGCGGTCGGAGCGATGCCGGGGATGGCAAAAAGCGTCGGAAAGATGATGAGTCCGGCAAGGAATGCGATGAGAGTATCTGCAAAGGAAACCCATCCCGCGGAGGTCACCAAATTGTCGGATTTGTGGATGTAGCTGCCGTAAGTGATCATGATCCCCATGCCTATACTCAGCGAGAAAAACGCCTGGCCAAAAGCAAAGAGGACCACAGTGCCGTTCAGTTTGGAAAAATCCGGCTTCAGGTAGAAGGACAATCCCTCACTCGCACCGGGGAGAGTCAACGCTTTTATCGCCAAATAGATGATCAAGATGAAGAGTACGGGCATCAAAATCTTTGTCCATCTTTCGATGCCACTCTGAACGCCTTTGGAGATGATAAGTGTCGTGATGCCAATGACGACAAAAAAGCAGATAAGGGCCAGAAGAGGATTCGAAACAAAGTTGGTGTATATTTGGTCGCTCATCTGGCTGGTGATGGCTCCCCTGAAGGTCCCGGAAGCGGTTTTGACAAAGTACCCTGCCGCCCAACCGGCTATCACGGAATAGTAGGAGAGTATACAGATGCTTGTCAGAAGACCCAGAAAGCCGATGATCTTCCAGGGTTTGCGGGGCTTTATGTGTTCGAAGGCTCCGATCGCATTTCGCTGTGTGTGACGGCCGATGATCATCTCCGCCAGCATCACCGTGAAACCGATTAGCACAACAGCGAGAATGTACACGAAGACAAAGACAGCTCCCCCGTATTTCCCCACTACCATCGGAAAGCGCCAGATGTTGCCAAGACCGATGGCTGAACCTGTGGCGGCGAAGATGAAGGCTATCTTCGAGCCCCAATGGCCTCTTTGGTTTTGTTCTTGACCGTTCATGCTGTATCGTCTTGAGCGCGTTCTCCCTTAGGTTCTATTTTTGTCCCGCTTTTTTTATCATAAACATGGCGATTGGTGAAGAATAGCTTTTTTCTGTCGCTTATCCCGTCAATTTTCTAATAAAGATGAGTATGATGATAATAACCACTGGTGCCAAATACTTCACACTGAAGACCCAAAGGGGTTTCAGTCTGAAACGGTCATTCCCGGAGGCTATCTCCTTCAGCGCGTTTTTGATCTTCCAAACATAGGAGATAAACAGGCAGATCGCAAGGGCGCCCATAGCCAACACTATGTTGCCGAAGACGAGGTCCATCTTACTCAAGAAACCCCAACGCGTCAGAGTCTTGACGCCTCCCACGGATAGGGCCGAGGGAATTCCCAGAAAAAAACAGAAACCGCCAACAAGGAACGTCGCCTTCTGTCGTGACCAATTGCGCTCATCCACAAAATAGGCTACAGGAATCTCCAGCATGGAGACGGTTGAAGTCAAAGCTGCCAAAAGAAGAAGGAAAAAGAAGAGGACTCCGAAGAAGTAACCGCCCGGAATTTTGGAAATGATGAGGGGGAAGACCTGAAACATGAGTCCTGTGTCGATGGAAAAATTCTCCGGACTGACTCCCGGTGTGGCGAAAAGAGTGGGGAATATGATGATTCCAGCAAAAAATGCGATGAGAGTGTCTGAGAAAGATACCCATCCAGCCGATGTGACAAGGTTGTCTTTTTTAGAAAGATAACTGGCATAGGTGATCATCGTGCCCACTCCCAGCCCTAATGAAAAGAATGCCTGTCCCAGGGCGAAAAAAATAACTGTAGTGTTGAGCTTTGAAAAATCAGGTTTGAGATAGAATGAGAGTCCTGCGCTTGCTCCAGGAAGGGTAACTGCCCTTATTGCAAGGAGAATGATCAGGCCGAGGAGGACAGGCATAAGCATCTTAGTCCATCTCTCGATCCCCGCCCGAACGCCCTTTGAGACGACATATGTTGTGATTGCGACGATCACAAACAAATAAAAGATCATCTCAAGAGGATTAGCGGCAAAATTCTGGAAAAGAGCGTTTGACCGCGCCAAAGTGATATCTCCTCGGAAGGCACCGGTCACAGTTTTGTAAAAATAGCCAAGTGCCCAGCCAGCTATTACACCGTAATAGGAAAGTATGCAGGCGCCTCCCAAGGCTCCCATGTAGCCAAACAGTTGCCAGAAGGAACGGGGTTTTATGGCATTGTAAGCCCCCACGGGATTTTTGGCCGTATGTCGGCCTAGAGTGAATTCTGCCAACATAACCGGGAATCCGATGAAGATGATAGCAAGTATGTAACAGAATACAAAAATGGCCCCGCCGTTTAGGCCGACCATAAGAGGAAACCGCCAGATGTTGCCAAGGCCTATGGCTGAGCCAGATGCAGCAAATACAAAGGCGATCTTGGATCCCCAGCTGCCTCTTTGACTTTGATCAAGGCCACTCATGTCTTTCTCCTCAAGAACGAGTTCCGCC
>WTAW01000173.1 GCA_013139435.1 Candidatus Aminicenantota bacterium
CTGTCCAGAGGAGGGCCAAGCTGATCATCATGAAGAGGCCTACATAGACAATAAGAGTGAATCCCAGCGAACCATATCGAGCATAATAACCCCAACTCTGGAGAGAAACTCTTTCTATCAGATAAGGAGTGAGCACAAAACCGGTGCAAAACAGGCCCGAGAGTCCTAGAGTGGCCCAGGCAAAGTGTTTGTATTGCCTGTAACGCCGGATGATATCCAGGGAGAAGATGAAGAAGAAACTCGGGATAAAAGCGATGCCGAAATGCTCGATCGTGGCCCAGAACAGGGCGTCCTGTTCATTGGGGGCAGAATACAACCAGGCCAGGGAACCGAGCCAAACTAGTATGCTCAAGGTGACCATAAAGAAGGAGACACTGACCTTGGAGGCCTTGTCCTTGATCATCGTGATGAGGCCCAGAACGAACATCAAGATGCCGACAACGAGTGGAGGGACCGTGAAGATGTTCAGTTTAAAGATCAGTGATTCTAGAGATTGCATGATAACCTCATGCTGTTTTAAGGTTAAAGCTATGGTTACAGTTTATGGATTTTTTGTCAATATCCAAGACCGAAAAGTAAGCATCTCCAAAACCGTGATGGCATGAATCACATTGCTTTATTGAGTGATTTTAGAGTATAAATTTGGCCGCAGCTTTTATGAATAATTCAGGTGGAAGATGGATTGTTCACGGACCGAGGTTATAGTAGCGGCAAGGAAGTGGCTCATGACCGGCCTTGCCTTTGAATATTTGCAAAGATACAAATAGATCTTATGAGACGAGAGCAAAAATCTGCAGCAGGATATGTATTTTCCGCTAAATCTTTTGTGTCTGTTTTTGTGCTGTCATATTTTGGGAGCGATAGCGGCCTACAAGTTAAGTCCAGGCGGATCATATGAGTGTTATTCTCATTTTGACAGTAGCTCTGGCGTTAGCCCTGGATGCCTTTGCGGTTTCGGTCGCCCTAAGTCTAAGACCTCGGGGAATAAGCCTGAAACAAACACTCCGACTGGCTTTGTCCTTTTCTTTCTTTCAATTTCTGATGCCGATTATCGGATGGTGGGCGGGTACGAGAATTCTCTCGCTTGTACAGGCATTCGATCACTGGGTGGCTTTTGGCTTGCTCCTTCTCATCGGTTGCCGGATGATCCGTGAGTCTTTGAGACCACAGAAAGAGCGGAAACAAAAAAGACGTGATCCAACAAAAGGTTGGTCCCTGCTCTTATTATCTATAGCGACCAGTATCGATGCCTTCGCCATGGGTTTGACTTTTGCGGCACTTGGTGAGGGGATTCTTTATCCGGCTCTTCTTATCGGAGTTGTTGCTTTTTTAATGACAGTCCTGGGGACAAAATTGGGACCCATCATAGGCCAGATTGCAGGGAAATGGGCTGAACTTTTGGGTGGATCTGCCCTTATCCTTATCGGGATAAAGATTCTGATCGATCATCTATAAGATGAAATTCTCAAGTTTTTTGAAATTTTTGTGCCATTTTTCCTAGAGTCTCGTAAAGAAGAGGAACTACGATCAGCCGGAGCAAGATGGCGAAGAAAGAAGCCTGATGTCCCCACTGTAAAAGTGTGACAAGGAGAATCCATCAGGTAATGAAGCCACGAAGAGTTTTTCACTGCATTGTTTTGGGGAGGCGAGTTTTTCTTCATTTAACCAAGAGACGGCTTCGGTGTAGAGATTGCAATCGAGTATTTACCGAGACCATGCCAGGGATAAGAAAATGGGCCAGAAGGAGTGATGTGTTGTGGTTAATGGCGTTTGATCTTTTGCGGCATCTGAGTTTTCGGACTTGCTGGGAAATTACAGAGACGAGTGATTCTTCCTTAAGCCGGGAACTTATCCGAGTGATAAAGAGCGGAGAGATTGACTGGGCAGGATCATACGAACAACAAGAGCAGATAGCCCTAGGATTGACGAGCCCAGTTTTTGGGGGCAGCGGATGGCCACAACGATAACGGATATAACCAATCATATATGATTAGCTATATTAAAGGATTACAGGAAGGATACGATCAAGAACTTTTTAAGCTCCATTCCTCCAGAGATAAAGGAAAAGATTATCGAGGTCTGTGGGGATATGAAATGGATGTATGTAAAACTGACGGAACAAGAGCTGCCACAAGCAAAGATGGTGGTGGATAAATTTCATCTGATAAGGGATACTAACGTGAAAATAAATGAGGCGTGGAGAATAGAACAGGAGGCAACAAAGAAGGAGAGAAGATATTGGATATGGTGATAGCCTCGATGAAGGTTTCAGACGTTGGCGAGATGCTCTGCTGGCGGAATATGCTGCGGAGATGGAAAGAACCGATCCTCAATTATTTTGATAACCGGACAACAAATGCCTTTACCGAAGGAGTACACACAAAAATTAAAAAGATAAAAAGAGTGAGTTATGGATTCCGGAATGTGGATGTCTATGTAAGAAAGGTCGTACTGTCTTTTATACAAATAACTTTACTCCCTCTATCATCACACTCTTTGTTATAGAGCCTCCTGCATTCAAACAGGATTAGAAACGAGCCCTGATTCCTCCGTAAATGGAAAATCCTGGCGTCCCGTAGCCCTTGATAGTTTCGTAATCAGCGTTGAGAATATTGTCGAGGCGGAGGAAAAGCTGGAGGGATTCGAATAGATCGTAAAATCCAGCGGCGTTGAGGAGCGTGTAACTCTCGAGCGTTACGGGAGTTGGAGTCCAGTCTTGCCAGAATAGATCTTCTCTCTCCCCAACATAGATCATGGAGATATGGATATTGGCTCTTTCCAGGAATTCCCAGTCCAAGCTGGCCGTGAATTTATCCTTGGGTCGTCTCAGGAGAGATTCATCTGTCTCTGTGTTTTTGGCCTCCGTTCTTGTATAAGTGACGAGGAAAGAAAGAATGGGAATGGGTCGAGCAATAAGTGTGATCTCCGCCCCTTTTGTGGTTGCTTTCCTGATGTTGATGTAACCTTGTGTGAAGTCATAGTCGATGAGGTCTTCAAAGTCGTTGGCAAAATACGTGAATCCGAGCAGAAGAGTGTTGTTCAGAAAATACTGCTCTATACCCGCATCCCAAGCAATCGATTTCTCCGGTTTCAGGTTCTCGTTGCCTATCGGTCCAAAATATGTGGGGGGTGCGTAAAGCTGGTATAGGGATGGG
>WTAW01000192.1 GCA_013139435.1 Candidatus Aminicenantota bacterium
AATTGACTTGAAATATAAGATTTGATATAAGTGCAGTGCAGGGCCTATAGCTCAGCGGTAGAGCCACCGGCTCATAACCGGTTAGTCCCAGGTTCGAATCCTGGTAGGCCCACTTTTACCAGAGGAAAAAATGTGGACATCGACTTCAACAAACTGACCAACCTCCAAAATCTAGATGAAGAAATAAAACAAACCACTCTTATCCTTGAAAAGATCCCACTCCAACTGAAAAACATCGATATCAATATCGAAACTCAATTCCAAGCCATCACTCAAGCCCAAGACAAGCTCGCCCAAAACCAGAAAAAAAGGCGCACGCTCGAATCGGACACCCAAGATATCAAAGCCCATATTGATAAATACAAACATCAATTAGGCGGAGTCAAAACAAATAAAGAGTACAGCGCACTCCTGAAAGAGATCGAAGAAGCACAATCCAAGATCGATCAAAAGGAAGAAGAGATCATAAGCGAGATGCTCAATGCCGATGACATAGGTGAGGAGATTCAGAAAGCAGAGTCAAAAGCAAATGAAGCTAAAGAAAAGCTCAGTAAAGATAAAGAAGCTCTTATCCTTAAAAAGAAGGAATTAGAAGAAAAAAACAAAGAGCTCACACTAAAAAAAGAGGCCCTCATCCCGTTAATCCCGAAAGAACAGTCCAAGCTTTATTTGGAGATATTCAAGACAAAAAATGGAATTCCGTTATCACCCGTAATTGATGATTTTTGTTCGATGTGCCAAATCCGTATTCGACCGCAGGTGTTGAATGAGCTGAAAGCCGAAACCCAGATCATTCTCTGTGAAAACTGTGGCCGGATCCTCTATATCAAGAAAAAATCCTCCTAGATTATTCAATATATAGGTTGTCGATAGTACCCCTATACTTCTGCTCGATGATGTTTCTTTTGACTTTGAGGGTCGGCGTGATCTCCCCCTTTTCAATCTCAAATTCTCTATCCAGAAGGGCCACTTTCTTCACCTTTTCGTAGGATGCCAATCCCGGCGTAGCCCTGTTGATCTCGGACTCGATAAAATTCACTACCATATCATTCTTGACCAGATCACTATAATCGCTGTAGCTGATGTTGTTGGCGTTCGCATACTCCTCCAATTTCTCAAAATTCGGCACAATAAGTGCAGAGATAAACTTCCGCTTGTCTCCGATTACAACTGCGCTGGAGATGTAAGGATTCGTTTTTAAAATATTCTCTATGGGCTGAGGAGCCACATTCTTTCCCCCTGCCGTCACTATGAGATCTTTCTTCCTGTCCGTGATCGTTAAAAATCCCTCATCATCCAAATACCCCACGTCTTCGGTGTAAAACCAGCCGTCTTTAATGACCTCTTGTGTTTCAGCCTCCATTTTGTAATACCCCTTCATGACATGGGGACCCTTAGTTAGAATCTCTCCATCTTCGGCGATTTTCACCTCCACTCCAGGCATGAGCTTTCCTACACTTCCGAATTTTATGTCTTCAAGAGTGTTCACTGCAATGACTGGAGAAGTTTCTGTCAATCCATATCCTTCCAGAATGATTAGGCCCATCGCGTAGAAAAATTCGGCAATATCTTTGGAAAGAGGTGCCCCTCCAGAGACAAAGAAACGAACCCTACCTCCGGTTTTTTCGATTATTTTAGAAAAGACAAGCTTGTGTGCAATTTTCTTTTTGAACTGAAGAGATCCAGATACTGGCTGATTGAGCAGTTTGTTTTTCCCATACTCACGCCCAATTTTGACCGCCCAGAAAAAGATCTTCCGCTTCAATGAAGAGCTGGCGAGAACATTATCCATAACCTTGGCGTATATCTTTTCGAACACTCGAGGCACACTGACCATGATATGCGGACGTACCTCCAGTAAATTTTCTGCAACCGTTTCAATACTCTCTGCGTAGGCTATGGAACATCCTTTGGAGAGATAAGCAAAGGTGACCATCCGCTCCAGGACATGGGACAACGGCAAAAATGAAAGAACTGTATCTTTGTGGGTGAATTCGATGATCTTTAAAACCGCATGAACATTGCTCACAAAATTGCTGTGTTTCAACATAACACCCTTGGGCACACCTGTTGTCCCGGATGTATAGATGATCGAGGCGACATCCTCAGGTTTCACTTTGAGTGCAAGCTCCTCAAAAAGATCGGGCTGATCCTCCGCGAGCTTCTCTCCCCGCTTCTGAACATCCGCAAAAGTCAAAGTGCCTTCAGGCCCATCAGCTTGACATGTGATATAGTGCTCTACTTTTGCAAGTTCTGATCGGATGGCCTTGATCTTTCCCCACATTTCCTCGTCGGAAAACACAACCACCTTTGCGTCAGAGTTATCGATGATGTATTGAATCTGTTCTGGAACTAGCGATGTGTAGATCGGAACGGATATTCCACCCAGACACAAGCTCGCCAAATCCGTCATCACCCATTCAGGCCTGTTCTCAGAGAGGATGATTAGTTTATCCCCGGCTTCATAGCCCAGTTCTCTCAAGCCGAGGGCGAAGTGTTTCACATCTTTTCCGAATTCGTCAGTTGAAATAGGCGTGTAACTCCCGTCCTTTTTGTAGAGCATCAAATCATCTTTCGCGTAAGATTTAATCGTATTGAGAAAAAGCTGACTTAAAGTTTCGACCATAATAGCCTCCTACAAAACTGTTGGGTAAATTTTATGAGGATTGCTTCCCTAAAGTCAAGCGAGATAATTAAGATTCCTGGACTTTAGCGATAGAGACGACCCTGTCTCCTTTTCCAAGATTGATGATCCTGACTCCCTGAGTTGCCCTACCTATGGGCCGGAGTTGCTCGGCCTTAAAACGAATGACCTTTCCCATCTCGGTGATCAAAAGAATCTCTTCTTCAGATATCCCAACCATTCCGATGGCCTTCCCAATCTTTTTATTGGTCTTCAGGTTGATGACCCCTTTACCGCCCCTATGGTGGAGGGAATAAAAGCTGGTGTCTGTCTTTTTGCCGTATCCCTTCTCGCTCGCTGTGAAGGCATACTTTTCTTTCTCTCCGATAACCAGCATTCCGATGATCTGATCTTTCGGGGTGAGCGTGATCCCCTTCACTCCCGCAGCCTGCCGCCCCATAGGCCGGATCTCGCTTTCTTTGAATTTGACGGCCTTGCCCAATTTGGTACCGATGATGATCTCTTTGTTGCCATCCGTAAGTTTCGCCTCCAACAGTTCGACTTTTGAATTCAGGGTGATGGCAAGAATGCCTCCCTTCCGGATATTCTTGAAATCGCTGAGACGAGTTTTCTTGATCCGTCCATTCGAACAAAGCATCATCACATAGAGATCTTCCGCAAAATTTTTGACAGCCACTAATGAACTCACTCGTTCATTGGGATCGAGCTGAACAAGGTTTTGAATGGACTTCCCTCGACTTGCAACGCCCACATCTGGGATGTACAAAGCCTTCAGCCAGTAGAGCCGACCTTTATTTGTAAAAATGAGCATGTAGCTGTGCGTGGAACAAATAAAGAGATCCTGAACCACATCCTCAGCTTTCATACTGATCCCTCTTTTCCCTTTTCCCCCTCGCGTCTGGAACCGATAATTGCTCAAAGACGTCCGTTTGATATATCCAGAGGATGTATAGGTGATGGCCACATCTTCTTCCTTGATCAGGTCTTCGACGGAGATCTCCGTAATGCTTTCCTCTATGATCTCTGTTCGTCTCGGATCGTTGTAATCCGATTTTATCTGCTTCAATTCATCCACTATGATGTCGAGGATCAGCTGCTCGCTCTTTAGGATTTTTCTCAACTTTGCGATGAGCTTCTTCAGCTCTTTGTGTTCCTGGACGATCTTTTCCCGTTCCAGTCGAGTCAGCTTCTGTAACTGCATCTCCAGGATGGCCTGAGCCTGTATTCTTGACAGACGAAATCGAATGATCAATCCGTTTCTCGCCTCGTCCACAGTCTTGGATGCACGGATGAGAGTAATGATCTCATCCATATGGTCTAGAGCGATGGTCAATCCTTCGAGAATGTGCGCTCGGTGTTCTGCCTTTTTCAACTCGAAGCGTGTTCGGCGGCGAATGACATCCTGGCGGTGTGAGATGAAATACCGCATCATGTCGATCAGGTTCATCACCTTGGGCTGTTTCTCAACGATCGCCAACAGGATGATCCCAAAAGATGTCTGGAGAGATGTGTGTTTGTACAGATTGTTAAGGATGACTTCAGGAAATTCTCCTCTTTTGATCTCAATCACGGCCCGCATCCCTTCCCTGTCGGACTCATCTCTGATATCAGCGATACCTTCGATCTTTTTGCTGTTCACAAGGAATGCCACGTTTTCCAAAAGCCTGGCTTTGTTCACCTGGTAGGGAAGCTCTGTGATGACGATACGGTCCCTCTCTCCATTGGCACCCCGCTCGATCACAGCTTTGGCTCGCAGGTTTATGATCCCCCTCCCTGTTTCGTATGCACTCTTTATTCCTTCCAGCCCGAATACATACCCCCCAGTGGGAAAATCCGGTCCGGGGACAAACTGCATGAGCCTCTTTAATGTTGCATCGGGATGTTTGATCAAGTGGATGATGGCATCTACGATCTCTCCCAGATTGTGAGGGGGGATGTTCGTCGCCATACCAACGGCAATGCCTGATCCCCCATTAACGAGAAGATTTGGGATCTTAGCCGGGAGCACCTCGGGCATCTTGAGGCTTTCATCATAGTTGGGAACAAAATTGACAGTGTCTTTATCCAGGTCTGCAAGGAGCTCCTGGGCAAACTTTTTCATCCTGATTTCGGTATAACGCATGGCTGCAGGGGGGTCGCCATCAACGGAGCCAAAATTCCCCTGACCATCTACCAGGAGATAGCGAAGGCTGAAATCTTGGGCCATGCGCACGATCGTGTCGTAGACAGCCACATCGCCGTGCGGATGATATTTTCCAATGACATCACCGACGATCCGCGCAGACTTCTTGTAAGGCTTGTTCCACGTGTTTCCCGCTTCGTGCATGGCAAAGAGACTCCGCCGATGAACGGGCTTCAATCCATCCTTGATGTCAGG
>WTAW01000377.1 GCA_013139435.1 Candidatus Aminicenantota bacterium
TGGGACAGGCCCCGGCCAAACAGGCTTTGATAAAGGGAGGAATCCCTCCCACTGTGAATAGTTTTGCCATCAATAAAGTCTGTGGTTCCGGATTGAAAGCCGTAGAGCTGGCTGCCAACTCCATCTGGTTGGAGAAGAATGAGATCGTCGTTGCAGGCGGCATGGAGAGCATGAGTCAGGCGCCGCACATGATCTGGGACGTGAGGGAAGGCGTTAAGTTCGGTGACCTCAAAATGAAGGATGCCATGATCTTAGATGGGCTCTGGTGTGCCTTCGACGATCAGCATATGGGAATAACCGGCGAAGTGATCGCTGAAAAATTTGGAGCCACCCGAGAGGAACAGGATGCTTACGCCATCAGCAGCCACGCGAAGGCGCTCCATGCGATAGAAAAAGGCTACCTCAAAGAAGAGATCGTTCCTGTGAAGGTGCCACAGCGGCGAGGGGATCCCATCGTTTTTGCGGTGGACGAAGGACCACGACAGGATGCGACAGTGGAGAAACTGGCCAAGCTGCGTCCGGCCTTTAAAAAGGAGGGGACGGTCACGGCAGGAAATGCCTCCAGTATCAATGATGGAGGGGCGGCTGTGGTTCTAGCATCAGAGGATGCGGTCAAGGACAAAAATCTCGATCCGATCGCCCGGATCGTCGGAACAAGTTCTAATGCATTGGAACCCCAGATGGTGATGTATGCGCCGAAAGGAGCTATAGAAAAAGTGCTGGCTGATGTGGGGTGGACCCTCGAAGATGTGGGCATCATCGAGATCAATGAAGCCTTTTCTTCTCAGCTTGTGGTGCTCATCAAAGAACTGGGGCTTGACAGGGAAAAGGTCAATGTGCACGGTGGAGCTGTGGCTTTAGGGCATCCCATAGGAGCCACAGGCTGTAGGATCTTGATCACTTTGATCTATGCGCTCAAACACAGAGGGTTGAAGAAAGGAATTGCCGCTCTTTGTTTAGGGGGCGGAGACGCTATGGCCATGGCTGTGGAGATGGTCTGAGAGGAGAACGAGGATGAACATTAATAAAATAGGCATCATCGGCGCGGGGGCGATGGGCACCGGAATTGCCCAAGTTGCGGCCACCTCGGGCTTTAAGGTCATGCTCAATGACCTCGAAGAAGAACACCTGCAGCGGTCCCTGAAGATCATGGACAAAAGCCTTTCCAAGCTTGTGGAAAAGGGCAAGATCGAAGAAGAGAAAGATTCAATTTTAGAGCGTATTCGGGTCACAACTTGCCTTGCTGACCTCAGAGAGTCTGATTTTGTTGTGGAGGCGGTTTTTGAAGATCTGGATGTTAAAACAAAAGTCCTGACGGCAGTGGATGACGTTCTTGCCCCTGAGGTGATCGTTGCATCGAATACGTCTTCGATCTCCATTACCCGATTGGCTGCTTTGACCAAGCATCCTGAAAAGTTTATGGGTATGCATTTCATGAATCCTGTCCCGCTGATGACGCTAGTGGAATTGATCAAAGGGATAGCCACCACCCAGGAGACCTTCGATGTGGTTAAAGGTCTGGCTGAAGCTTTGGGGAAAGTTCCGGTAGAAGCCAATGATTATCCCGGATTCATCGCCAATCGCATTCTCATTCCTATGATCAACGAGGCGGTTTATGCCCTCATGGAAGGGGTGGGGACCGCAGAGGCCATCGACCAGGTAATGAAGCTGGGAATGAACCATCCGATGGGGCCCCTAGCTCTGGCTGACCTTATCGGGCTGGATGTTTGCCTGGATATCATGAATGTCCTTTATGAGGGCTTTAAAGATTCGAAATACAGGCCCTGTCCGTTGCTGCAAAAAATGGTGAATGCCGGATACTTTGGGCGAAAATCAGGAAGAGGATTCTACGATTACAGCAAGAAATGAGGAGGATAATATGACCGAGGGTAAAGACGAAAGACAGGAATCTCGAAACAGGGCGATTGAAACGGCCCTTTCTCAGATAGAGAAACAATTCGGTAAAGGCGCCATCATGAGGATGGGGCAGAAGGGAGCTGCTGTCAAGGTGGCCGCGATTCCCACCGGTTCAATCGCATTCGACATGGTCCTGGGTATTGGGGGATTCCCGCGCGGCCGGGTTGTCGAGGTTTTTGGACCCGAAGCAACGGGGAAGACCACCTTAGCACTCCATGTGATCGCAGAAGCCCAAAAGCAGGGAGGACATGCGGCTTTTATCGATGCTGAACACGCCATGGACCCGAGCTATGCCGCCAGCATCGGCGTGGATATAGACAACCTCCTTATTTCGCAGCCTGATTATGGAGAGCAAGCCCTGGAGATCGCAGAGGTGCTCGTGCGGAGCGGAGCCGTCGATGTCATCGTGGTAGATTCTGTGGCTGCACTCGTACCTAAGGCAGAGCTCGAGGGCGAGATGGGTGATGCACACATGGGACTCCAGGCCCGGCTCATGTCCCAAGCTTTACGAAAACTGACAGCGATCGTTGCACGGTCGAAGACCTGTTTTGTCTTTGTGAACCAGATCAGAGAGAAGATCGGTTTTTTCTTGGGAAGCCCTGAAACAACCACAGGAGGACGAGCGCTCAAATTCTATACGTCGATGAGGATCGATATACGAAGACTGGCCACGCTGAAAGAGGGAGAGAAAGTCATCGGGAACAGAGTGAAGGTCAAAATCGTAAAAAACAAGATGGCTCCTCCGTTCCGGATCGCTCAATTTGACATCATCTTTGGCGAAGGAATCTCCAAAGAAGGGGATTTGATCGATTGCGGAGCAGACGAGGGGTTGATCGAAAAGGCGGGTAACTGGTATTCCTACAAGGGAGAACGGCTGGGCCAGGGCAGGGAAAACGTTAAAAAACTCCTTAAAGAGAACGTGGAACTCGCTGAAGAATTGGATCGTGAGATACGGAAGAAAGTCGGCCTTTTGCCCGAGGAACCATCCTCTGAGAAAAAATAAGAATACAGTAAACAAGAGGACAAAGTCTGTAATTCAGGATTTCAAATCTTTAACCAGACTTCACCCGTCCAAACAAATCCTTTTTTTTGTCTAGAGTTCCCCTAAGGAGAAGTTTTTGTGAAAAATACATTCAGGAAGAGATGGCTTATTGCCGTTGGATGTATTTTCTGTTTTGTACTGTTATGGGAATCGTTGAGTTTTGCAAAAACAGACTCTCTCATAGAGAAAGTCGATCGGTTATTCGAAACATGGGATAAACCAAGCTCACCGGGATGTGCTTTAGGGATCATCCAAGATGGGACGTTGATCTATGCGCACGGTTATGGAATGGCCAATCTGGAGCACAACATTCCTATCACTTCGAAGTCCGTCTTCCGCATCGGTTCGACATCGAAACAATTTACGGCTGTGTGTATGGCCCTTCTCGAGGAGGAAGGGGAGTTGTCCCTGGATGACAGCCTAAGAAAATTTCTGCCCCAGATGCCAGAGTATGCAGAGGAAATCACCATCAGGCATCTCATCCACCACACCAGCGGCCTCCGTGATTATCTTACGCTCGCCGAGATCGCCGGAATTCGAGACGATGACTACTTCACCGATGCAGAGGTCGTCGACCTCCTGGCCCGTCAGAAAGAACTCAATTTTAAGACCGGGGAGGAGCACTTATACAGCAATACTGGGTATTTTCTGCTGTCACAGATCGTTAAGAAGGCATCTGGGAAGTCTCTCCGGGAGTATGCCGAGGAAAAGATTTTCCAACCGCTGGGGATGACGAACACTCATTTTCATGACGACCACACAAGGATCGTCAAAAACAGAGCCTCGGGATATGCGCCGAAGAAGGGCGGTGGCTTTGTGATTTCAATGACCACTCTGCCCATGACAGGGGACGGAGGAGTGTTCACATCTGTAGAGGACCTTTTTCTCTGGGATCA
This sequence comes from Candidatus Aminicenantota bacterium, assembly GCA_013139435.1. Lineage (GTDB taxonomy): Bacteria > Acidobacteriota > Aminicenantia > Aminicenantales > Aminicenantaceae > WTAW01. The sequence goes on from WTAW01000377.1 coordinate 3,856, forward strand.
GAACTTCTATGACAACAGGTTAGGGGAAAGCGGACAAGGATTGATAGGAAAAATTCAAACGCCTGGAGTTTTGAACAGCGGGGAAAATCTGGATTATGCCTTTGGGCTTGGAATCGGGGAACACAAAGGATTGACGATGGTAAGCCACGGAGGCTCTTTTGTGGGCTTCCGCGCAGATATGATCCGTTTCCCCGAGCAAAGGTTATCCGTCATCTGCTTGGCGAACCTGAGCACTTTTGACTCCAGCGGGATGGCAAGAAGGATTGCAGATATCTATCTGGCGGACCTGATCAAAGATAGGGGTGGAGACAAGACAAAACCCGGGCCTGAAAAACCCAAATTCATCAAGCTCTCCGAGGTCGAACCAAAACTCGAAGAACTGAAGGTATATGTCGGCAAGTATTACAGTGAAGAGGTTGATACAGCCTATTTCCTGCGATTTAAAAACGGAAAACTTTTTATGCGGCATGAGAATCCTCACAGAAGCTATCCAAAAGCAGCGCTCAAGCCAATGTTTAAGGACAGATTTCAGGTCGAGCGATGGAAATTGAATTTCATCCGGGACGAGGATGAGGAGATTGTCGGATTCAAAGTGAACGCCGGCCGAGTGCAAAATATCTTTTTTGAAAAACAGTAATTTTGTTTGGCTTTTTTTGATATCCCCTTTATTCCGGTTTGATATCGGGGAAGGATTCGCGCAAAGATCGGTAAGCCCAGTCGGCGATTTCTTTTTGGAAAACAAGCATTTCTTCTTTTTTGGGCTTTTGTTTGTCCCACTTTACGAGCATGTCTTCCGTTTTTTCTAAAACTTTGTTTTCGATTGGAATAATACGATTGAGGACACCGTCCCCGCCATACATGAGCAGGCGTGTGACGTTGAGGTACTGCTGCATGTGCCCGCGTTCATCCGGATAGAGGTAATTGGCCAAAGCAATAGCCAGGTCATTGAGTGGCGCTGTGCTCTCCCCTCCGGCCACTTCTGGAATGCCCTCAGCATGAGCCCATAAGGGGAAAGCTGTAGTGCAGACGGCCTGTCCCAAGAGTACCCACATGGTCGAGAGGTAGGCCTTATCCGGGCTAGGGGCGCCGTGAAACAGAGTGACAGAAACGGTGGAGTTACGGTTGATGGTGTCTGAAGTATTGATG
>WTAW01000299.1 GCA_013139435.1 Candidatus Aminicenantota bacterium
ATAGACTGCGGAGTGCAGATGGATCTCTTTTAAAGATTGTAATTTGAGATTGGCATAATCTGTGTGTCCATTGGCGTGCGCTATTCTGGTGATTTTTTCTTCAACAGCCGAAGCATCAGCTTCGGCATGGAGACGGATGTAACCGGTTAGCATCGAATTAACCCAAGAATCCCACCAGATTGGATTTTGTTCCACCCTTAGGCGAACGATGATCTCATATTGAATGTGTGAGTTGGGCGGTGAGGCTTCAACGATCCCCGCTACGTAGGCGTTCTCGACCGGCCTGAACAAAAGGGGTTGTCCAATAGGATCTTCCTCCCCGAAAAGAGCGGAAGCAATCTCCGGGGTGAGAAACACACCGTTGGGTGTGTCCAGGCCCGAAGCATCGCCTTTCAGAATCTTAAAGCTGAAGACTTCAAAAAAGCCTGGATCGGTAGCTAAAGTTAATGCTCTGGCAGCATTTTGTTCGCTGTTCTCTTCCTGTGCCTGGTCTGCACGCTGTATGGGGAGCCTTCCGAAAACATATGTCCGGGCTCCGGCGATCACTTCCGGAATTTCCTCAATTGACACTGGAATCAGAGGGCCCGGAATGATGGCCCACTTCTGTGCGTCCCTGGTGTGACCAACGACCCGGTATATGGAATTAAAATGCTCATGAAATCGGTCATAGGTCAGGTCATCTCGCACAAAGAAGAAGAGGATCAGCATCCTTCCACAGGCCGAGGAATTTCTCGTAGTGCTCTATGGCTTTGGCTTTCTGTTTTCTTCATAGATTGTGTGTCGTTTGTTGACATCAAGTCCACTGACCTTTTGAACCTTGGTTCCAATCCAACGCACTTCTACATCTACTTTGCCAGTGTAGTCGCCAAGGCCAACATGGACAACTTGATCATCACAATTTGAAGCTCCACGCATTCCTGCAACCTCACGAACATATACTTTATCTTTTGCTTTTATATTTACACGCACACCATAAGCCATGCTATTCACATGCTTACCCCCAATCAGTTTGATCTGAATCCAGTTGGAGGTTGCTGGGATTTCGCCTTTATCAATCAATGTATTCTCGTATAAAAGAACTCCACGATTCCCATCACAGACAAACCAGTCGAGGTCGCCGTCGTTATCGAAGTCGCCAGATGCTTGCCCCGCAGAATTAGACGCAAATGCTCCTGCATGAAATGTTACTTCTTTGAAGCTGCCATCTCCGATCCCCTCATAGAGCTGATTGACGTAGATCCTGTATGCATTGGTCATAGACAAATCCAGGGCTCCGTCGTTATTAAAATCAGCGAGCATGGGATTAACGTTTATTTCGCGAAAAATGAGACCAGCCTGGAGAGTATTATCTTTAAAGGCATTTCCTGTGTTGAGATAGACACGAGAAACGTCTCCGATACCCCTCCTCAGGATTCTAGGATGGGCCAGATTCGCGCTTACAAGATCGAGATTTCCATCACCATCGATATCACCCCAGGCACTCCCGACGGAATGCCCCCAATAGGCATTGTCTTGGTAAACGCTGTGACGCCCCTCGATGCCTCGGTTTAATCCCTGCTCCTCAACCTCCGGCCTTTTTTCCCTTCCAAACCAGGGTGCCGGAGCGCATTGCACAAATAATGTCTTGTTTTTCTCCGAAATATTATGCCACAATGTATTTCGATTGAGGCGATAGTTAGAGACATAGATGTCCGCATATCCGTCGTTATCATAATCTCCAGGGCTGACTCCTCGTCCGAATTGCATGATGTCATCACCTGCAAAACCCCAGGCCTCTGTGACGTTCTCAAAAGTTCCGTCTCCTTTATTGCGAAGCACCACATCAGGGGTACCTCCTTCGCCATCTGGACTTTCATAACCTGAAATATAAACATCGATGAAGCCATCTGCGTCTCCATCGAAGAGGCCGATCCCGCCGGGATTTTTTGCTGTCACGCTTGAGGCTTCTTTGACAAGCTGTAATGTCTTCTTTTGAGTTTGTAGCGATACTTCAAACTTATTCGGTCCCACGATTATGATATCCACTAGACCATCATTGTTGACATCAGCAAATGCTCCGCCCGGGCCGTCAATATTTACCCCGAGTTCTTTGTCGATGCGCTTAAACTTTCCGCTGCCCTCAAGATTGCACCAAAGCCCTTGGCCTGGAATAAGGACATCGGTATAGCCATCCCTGTCGTAGTCACCGAGGGCGATAAGGTTGCTTATTGTTATTTTTGAAGCACATTCTTCAAAACCAGTATTTTCAACAAGACGGAAGCGAATATTCGTTTCAGGCTGATTTTTTAAAAAAGGATTCATGCCAGGATCGGTAACCAAGCCGCATTCGACAAGAGTATATACAAGCAGCGCATAAGCATGGTCTGTCAAGATTTGCCTGACTTGGGCTTGGGCTGCCGGATGAGCCATCTGAATATTCATCATATCTTCTTGGATGGAAGCTAAATCCCAATCATAGTATTTCTTTGCCAGCCCGACGCCTTGGAGCTTATCTTTCTGATCTTTTGAGGACATGAATCCCACAATATATATCCGATACGCCCAGCGAAGGCTTTGCAGGTTAGCCATCTCCTCTCGAGGAAGTTTCGATAGGTCTTTGGGATATGGTTTTTCAAGCAGCGAAGCGAACTGGGTTTCTGCCTTCCTCCAGAGTTCTAGCGCTTTTTTCCGCCGGCCGGTGTCCATAAGTCCCCAGAAGTAACTGCTACGGATCACATGCTCTCTCCAGGTGCCGTCATAGAGGCCTTCGAGAGGTTCGAAGAGCTGGACAAATTCTTTGCCCTTGAAAGGATCCCACTGATAGGTATTATAACTTTTGTCCGAGATGAGATCTGCAGCTTCGGCAAGAGGAAGGGTCTTGGGATCAATGCCAGCCTTTATCAAATTTTCAAGTAACCTCGCAACCTCAAAGGGTTTGGACTCCTTGATGGATCTTTCTAGGTTAGTCCTAAGATTATCAAGATCCTCTTGTTGCTTGCATAAATATGAAGTCACACCAATGAATAAAACAAAAAGTAAAAATAATATTGTTTTGGTTTTCATTATTTCAGTCCTAGAGTTTATTATGCTAATATCCTAAATAAAATCGTCCTACAGAAATCAATTTGGTTTCCGCTCTTACCGCAAAAGAGGGTGATGTCGGGATTCTCAAAATGACAATTGGGGCATTCAATGGACATCTTACCCCCCTCTTATTGGGATAGAAAAAGAATATCAATTAATAGATAGAGAGTCAATTGAAAGCAAGTATGGACCTATCCCCGTGTAGCAATAGTGTCACAAAAACTTGTTAGAATCGCTGAAATTTTGGCGCTAGTTGTGAAAGCTTAAAACAAGGAAAAAGTGAGATTACCTGGGGAAAACTGGTGCCGGAGGAGGGAGTCGAACCCACACTCACCGTGAAGTGAACTGGATTTTGAGTCCAGCACGTTCTCTCTGCCTTAAGCTATTCAAGAAAAATGTGTCAATTATGTGACAAAATTCGCTGGAATGAAGACTTCTTCATGCAAATGCCAGTTCGCGTATTAGAGGAGCTATGCTGAATTGTCTCAAAAAAGTTCTAAGTTTGTATACCTGAGGGACCCCACTCCCCTACCCCATATAATCCGTAGAATCATAACTTTACGGAAAAATCCCAAAATTTTCTATTTAGGATGATTTAGCATAGATTCGCATGGTTTTGGATAATTATGGTCAAAAAATGGTCAAAAACATCGAATCAATTTTGAGTGGGAGCTGAGTGAAATCAATAAGGGGCTTTGACTAAACCCTATATTTGTTGATTATGTTCAAGAGTCCACTTTTCTTAAGCTTTGTTTGTTTCGAACCCAAGATGTCCATTAGGGTTCCTGTGGGAAGAGAGGCTCTTGTAGTAGGCACAATTGTCACCCGGGTTCTTTTGCCGAATTTCTTAGTAAGTGACATACCATGCCTTGCTCTTCTTTTTTCTTCCCATCCGTCTTTTTTGAGGAGACGGATTAATTGGAATCCTGATAGGGCGGGAAGTTTAGTCTGTTTCACCTAAAGCCAAGTAATTCTTTATGTATTGGATAGACATAGGGCGTGGCGTAGGTATTCAAAGCGACGGGGCCTGTGATTGTCAGATCGTTTCTTTTGGGTCGATGTTCGTAAAATTTGATGTTGTGCTCTCGGAAAAAATTATTGCATTCTCCCACATCTTCGAGGGCATTCAGATGTAGTATCATTGCTTCCTCTATTCTCTTTCCAGCTTCAGAAAAAGAATTGGCAAAGGTTGAAGTCCCCAACTCTTCACAGACCGCAAACCACTTTTTTCCCTCTTTGTGGATTTTAACTGTTAAAACAATATAACCAACCGGCCGCATTGTTGGCATGGCTTCACCTCCGGGCAATAGCACTATGATTTATAGCGCTTACTGAAGCTCCTGTCAACCCCCTTTGGGGGTGATTTTGGGAGCCAC
>WTAW01000160.1 GCA_013139435.1 Candidatus Aminicenantota bacterium
GGGACACTGGCCGGTGACTGGCTGCGGTTTTCCCGGTCCAAGCGTCTGAAAACCTTTGGCCTTTTCTCTGCCGGAATCGTATTGACTGTCCTGGGACTCTGGCTTCACCGTTTTTTCCCGATCAACAAACAGCTCTGGACTAGCACGTATGTGCTTTTCACGGCAGGTGCCGCTCTTATCGTTCTTGGCCTCTGTTATGCGATCGTTGATAGCCTGGGCATCAAGAAGTGGGCCTATCCTTTTCTTGTGTTTGGCACCAATGCGATCACTGTCTATGTGGGGTCTTCCCTAATGGCAAAAATGCTGGGCATAGTGAAAGTTTCCTCGGGAGGCCAGGCTATTCCTCTAAAAGCATACATCTACGAAATACTCCTCCAGCCGTTTGCAGGGGATTTTATCGGCTCCCTGCTTTTTCCGCTGTTGCTCCTCACGGTGTGGTTCCTCATCCTGTGGCCTCTGTACAAAAAAAGAATCTTTATAAAGATATAAAGTGTGAATAATCCAGGTAAAATAAGCTGGTCATTCGGATTTTTGCAAAACAGGAGATTTCGCCATGAAAAAAGCGATCGTATTCTCTTCTATCCTTATTCTAGTGATAAATGCCGGTCTTTCCCAAGAGGCCATTTATGATTGGGAGAATCCCTCTGTACTGGAAAGAAACCGAAGAGCTCCGCATGCGACACTGACGGCCTATCCCAGCACAGAATTGGCTCTCCTCAGTAACCCTCATAATTCTCCCTTTTTTCTCTCTCTCAATGGAACTTGGAAATTTCGCTGGGTCAAAAAACCCGCGGATCGAAATGTGGATTTTTACAGGACGGATTATAATGACGCCGATTGGGATACAATTTCAGTTCCCTCGAACTGGCAAATGTTCGGCTTCGGGATTCCCATATACACCAATGTTCCCTATCCTTTTGGCAAGGCCGATCCTCCACACATCCCCCACGACAACAATCCTGTGGGTTCGTATCGCCTCAAATTCGAGGTCCCCGACGAATGGCGGGAACGTCAGGTGTTCATCCATTTTGCCGGCGTAGAATCTGCGTTCTACCTATGGGTGAACGGTCAAAGGGTCGGTTACAGCCAGGGGAGCCGGACGCCTGCAGAATTTAACATCACACCTCATCTATGGGGCAAACGGAACACTCTCGCCGTCGAGGTTTATCGCTGGAGCGATGGCTCCTACCTCGAAGACCAGGATTTTTGGCACCTGAGTGGGATCTTCCGTGATGTTTTTCTTTTTTCGACCAAGGACCTTCACATTAAGGATTTCTGGATTCGAACCGATCTTGATAAGATGTACAGGAATGCCACTCTCAAGATGGATGTGTCCATCCAGAATTTTTCGCGGAGAAACCGGAATTGTTCGTTGGAAGTCCTGCTTCTAGAGGCAGGCAACAAGCCAGTCTTGAAGCCCGTAAAAAAGGCCGTTCAGGTCGAGGCGGAGGGTGGCACTGTGCTACATATCCAGCATCCGGTCCCCAATCCCAAGAAGTGGTCGGCAGAGAATCCCGATCTCTACACGATCCTGCTGATTTTAAAGGACGAGGGCGAAACGATCGTCGAGGTTGTTCCCTGGAAGGTGGGTTTTCGTGAGGTCGAGATTAAGGGAGGTCAGCTCCTTGTCAACGGTGTGCCCATACTGCTCAAAGGAGTCAACAGGCATGAACATGACCCCGACACCGGGCACACCCTGTCTGAAGAATCCATGATCCAGGACATAAAGTTGATGAAACAGTCCAACATCAACGCCGTTCGCACATCCCATTATGCCAACGATCCCAAGTGGTATAGACTCTGTGACCTCTTCGGTCTTTATGTGATCGATGAGGCGAACATCGAATCCCATGGAATGGGATATCATCCCGATCGCACATTGGGGAACGATCCCGAGTGGCGGGAGGCCCATCTCGACCGGACGATCCGGATGGTGGAAAGGGACAAGAACCATCCTTCGGTCATCATTTGGTCCCTAGGGAATGAAGGGGGAGATGGGGTGAATTTCGAAGCCACATCGGCCTGGATCCATGGCCGGGATCCCACGCGGCCCGTTCACTATGAACGGGCAGGGGAGAGGCCGCACACGGATATCATCTGCCCCATGTATCCCCCGCCCGAACGGGTGCAGTCCTACGGTCTCAGGGATCTGGACCGGCCATACATCATGTGTGAGTACGCTCACGCCATGGGAAACAGTGTGGGAGATCTTAAGTCTTACTGGGACCTCATCTACGAATACAAACATCTCCAGGGAGGATTCATCTGGGATTGGGTGGACCAGGGGTTAAGGAAACAAGTGCCGGAAGAATGGATCGCAAAGTCCTCGAAAACTCCAGCTAGCGCATCCTCCAAAAACGATTCTTTTTTCGCCTATGGTGGAGATTTTGGCCCTCCGGGGACACCCAGTTCTGGTAATTTTTGCATGAATGGTTTGGTTGCGCCCGACCGAACGCCACATCCCAGTCTGTATGAAGTGAAAAAGATCTACCAGTACATCCAGTTCAAGCCCGTGGATCTCTCCGAGGGCATACTGGATATCGTCAACCGCTTCGATTTCACTAACTTGAGGGAATTCGAATGTTATTGGGAGCTCAAAGGAGATGATGAGGTTATTTCCAGCGGCACCCTTCCTGGGATGAATGTTGCTCCTGGGTATGGAGAAAGAGTCACTATACCTTTCAAAAAACCCAATCTGAAACCCGACGCGGAATACTGGTTAGACCTGAGTTTTCGGCTGAAGGAAGACACTCTCTGGGCAGACGAAGGACATGAGATCGCATGGGAGCAGTTTTTAATACCCTGGGTGATACCCCCTGAGATAGACATAAATGTTGCCGATATGCCGGAATTGATCACCACCGAAAAAGAGGATTCCATAGAAATATCCGGGGAGAATTTCGGCATCCATTTTTCTAAAAAAGAAGGGACCATCACATCATTCCGCTACCAGGGAGTCGAACTTGTCAGGTCCGGTCCTTTCCCTCATTTTTGGCGTGCTCCTATAGACAATGATAGAGGAAACAAGATGCCCGATCGATGCGGCATATGGCGCCATGCCGGTAGAGATAGGAAGATACAGAGTGTGGACGTCGAGATCATCGCTCCTCAAGCCGTACGGATAACTGTTGAGAACTCGTTGGCGGCAAACGATTCTCCCTACACCACGGTTTTTACGGTGTGTGGGAGCGGGGATGTGCTCATCGAGGGACGGTTCGAACCCCAGGGAGAGCTTCCAGAACTTCCCAGGTTCGGTATGCAGATGACTCTTCCTCCTGCATTCGATTCGCTCGTGTGGTATGGCAGGGGTCCTCATGAAACCCATTGGGACAGAAAAGAAGGTGCGAGAGTTGGCCTGTACGGAGGTTCTGTGGATGATCAATTTGTCGACTATTCCAAGCCGCAAGAGAACGGAAACAAAACAGATGTGCGATGGGTAGCTTTGAGGAATGATAGAGGTGTCGGATTGATGGCTATCGGGATGCCTCTCCTGAGCGTAAGCGCCCATCACTACACGACCGAAGAACTGGAGCAGGCGTCTCACAGCTATAAATTGGCCAGGCAACCCTATGTCATTCTAAACATAGACTACAAACAGATGGGAGTGGGAGGGGACAACAGTTGGGGTGCCCGTCCACGCGATTGGTGTACTCTCTGGCCTGAATCCTACACGTATTCTTATCGGCTGAAACCGGTATCATCCGAGGATACAAACCTGATGGTCCTCAGCCATCAACGTTTCATTTTTTAAGGTTTCAAATGTCGATACGGAGGCCCATGGCCCATGATTTTTCCGACTTTTTCCTCGATCCCTCCGAGTGTGAAGTTCCTGGAGAGATGTTCATAGGACAGCTGAAACGCAAATCGTCCCTCCATCTGTGTGTCAGCAGATGTCCCCACTTCTTGGGCAAAGTGGAGGATGGGAAGACCTAGAATAAGCACTGTTATCCCTAAAATCTTGTGCATGATGTCCCTCCACTCACTCTTAACGAAGAAATTACATAATAAGTTTATATTTCTCTCTCATTTGAAGTCAAATTGCCTAAATTATTCAAACTTTACTATTTCTATGGGCATTGTTTGACAGGAAAAAACGGCTGTGTTATAAGCATGAGTGAAATTGGGTATCAGGAGGGAGGTATGCCTCAAATAGTTTTTTTCACGATCGTTTAACCTTAAAAAGGAGGAATAAGTGAACTTAGCGCATAAGATATTAAAGGCTCACCTTGTCGAAGGAGACATGATTCCAGGTCAGGAGATCGGTATCACTATAGACCACACACTCCTTCAAGACGCCACAGGCACCATGGCTATGCTGGAATTTGAAGCCATGGGATTGAATACAGTGAAAGCAGAGCTTTCCGCTCAATATGTGGACCACAATATCCTGCAGACTGACAACAAAAATGCAGATGACCACATCTTTCTTCAAACGGCATGCCAAAAATATGGGATTCATTTCAGCCGCCCGGGAAATGGAGTCTCCCATCAGGTTCATATGGCTCGGTTTGGCGTTCCTGGCAAAACCCTTCTGGGCGCAGACAGCCACACGCCCGGAGGAGTCGGAGTATCTATGCTAGCCATTGGGGCAGGAGGTCTGGATGTCGCTATGGCCATGGCTGGATTTCTGTATTATCTTCCCTGTCCGAAAATTTTGGGCGTTAAGCTTGTCGGAGAGCTTTCGCCCTGGGTTAGTGCCAAAGATGTGATTCTGGAGATGCTTAGAAGGTATGATGTCAAGGGATGTGTGGGGAAGATCGTGGAATACTATGGACCAGGAGTCAAAACCCTTAGCGTTGCGGACCGGATGGTGCTGGGGAACATGGGTACCGAGTTAGGGGCGACATCAACAGTTTTTCCTTCTGATGAAAGGACACGGGAATTCCTTGCCGCTCAGGGGAGAGGCGCAAGTTGGGTCGCGCTTTCAGCGGATGAAGGTACAGAGTATGAGGAATATGATGAGATCGACCTTTCAAGTGTCGAACCTTTGATCGCCCTTCCATCTTCGCCTGGAAATGTTGTTCCTGTCCGTGAGGTGGCAGGTACAAAAGTGGATCAGGTCCTCATCGGGAGCAGTGCCAATTCCGGCTTTCGTCATCTGATGGTTGCTGCAAAGATCTTAGAGGGCAAGGTTATCCATCCGGAAGTATCACTCCACATCAATCCAGGAAGCCGGCAGATTCTGGAAAATGTGATAGAGCACGGGGGTCTCACTCTTCTTCTCAGGTCTGGAGCACGGGTCAACGAAGCCGGATGTCTGGGATGTATCGGAATGGGGCAGGCACCCGGAACAGGACAGATCAGTCTGCGAACGTTTCCCCGGAATTTCCCTGGACGTTCAGGAACAAAAGACGACAAAGTCTACCTGTGTTCGCCAGAGACAGCCACTGCCTCAGCTCTGGAAGGTGAAATCATCGACCCGAGGGATCTGGGACAAAAGATGGTTCATCCCCAAATCAAAGATCCCGAGCGATTCCTTGTAGATGACTCATCGATCATCTTCCCACTGAAAAAAGAAGAGAGAGAAAAAATCAAAGTGATTCGAGGTCCCAATATAAAGCCTTTTCCACAGCTAGATACGCTGCCGGAGACGCTTGAAGCCGAAGTCCTACTCAAAGTCGGCGACAATGTTTCGACCGACACCATTATGCCCGCAGGGAACAAAGTTTTACCGCTGAGGTCAAACATCGAAGCCATCAGCGAGTATGTGTATTACCAGATCGATCCGGAATTTGCCCGAAAGGCTAGAGAGAAAAAAAATGTTGTCATTGTCGGTGGGGAAAATTATGGTCAAGGTTCAAGCCGGGAGCATGCTGCTTTGGCGCCACGTTTCCTGGGTGTGAGGATCAAGATCGCCAAAAGTTTTTCCCGTATTCACATGGCAAACCTCTGCAATTTTGGTGTGCTCCATCTGCAATTCAAAAATCCTGCAGACTATAACCGTATCCATGTGGGCTCAAAAGTGATCCTCCGAGATATTCGTGCAAGAGTGGAAAAGGAAGAATTAGAGATACCGGTCGAGGTCGATGGCGAAACGATCCTCACGCTGTTCCGATTAACACCACGCCTAAGACAATACCAATTGGCAGGAAGTGCCGTCAACTACGTTAGACAAATGTTTAGGAAATAACCGATTCATGAATGCTCCAGATGAAGATAGATTATTCACGGACCAACGTTGCAGTAGCGGCGAGGAAGTGGCTCATGAAGATGTAGTGAACTACCTCGAATAATCTACAACGAAGCCGATGCTGTGAGATTGGTTCGCCCGAAGGGTAAAAGATGCTGACAATAAGATATTGAATCTTTTGAGGTATATAAGTATCAGCAGATTTTATGAATAATCTATCTTAAAAGAGACCGAAAAGCTTGAGAGCCATAATGGTTATGGCGACTGCAAGGATGATACGGAT
>WTAW01000025.1 GCA_013139435.1 Candidatus Aminicenantota bacterium
ATGCTGATTTTGATGAAAATCAATCTCCACGTAGGATTGCTCAAACTGTTGTGACAGTAAGGGAATATCGGGAAAGAGATACGAAGCCTCGGGACATATTTATGCAGAAATGGCTCGAACGAGAAGGGCTAACTATCTTGGGAGGAGAGCAGAAGGCTGGCAAATCTTTAATTGCTTGTAAATGTCAAGGACTTTTCCCATCACTGTGGTAAGGACATTTCCCTTCAGCGTGGTAAGGATATTTCCCATCGCTTTGGTAAACAGAATTCCCATTTTGCATTGAGCTGGAAATGATCATACCTCCTTGTTGTGATTTTTAATTCTGTATGATTCTCCATCCAGGTTAAAGACCCGGGCGTGATGTAATAAACGGTCCAGAAGTGCTGTGGTCATTATGCTGTCACCCATCATCTCAGCCCAGGATTCAAAGCTTTTGTTGGAAGTGACGATGAGGGATACTTTCTCATAGCTCTCACTGATCAGGTTGAAGAAGAGGTTGGCCTCACGTTTCTCGATCGGGGTGTAGCCGATCTCATCTATGATGATAAGATCCGACTTCATGATGCGCCTTATCCGGTATTCCGCGGTCTTCTGGATATCGGCTGTTTTCAGCAGCTTTATCAGATTGGCTATCCTCTCAAAGCAGACTTTATAGCCTCTCTCCACCGCGGTTACCCCCAAGGCTATGGATAAGTGCGTTTTCCCCACACCGGGAGGGCCGAAGAACAGCAGGTTCTCTCGATTGTCTACCCAGCGGCAGTCCAGAAGATTGACCACTTCCGATTTTCCAATGCCTTTGACACGGCCAAAATCAAAATTGTCGATCTTTTTGAGCACGGGAAAATGAGCGCCCGCCATGTTGCGCTCGACCCGGCGCTTGATCCGGTAAGAGACCTCCGTGTCAAAGATCGTGTTTAGCAATGTGATGTAGGAGACTTTCCGGATCTCAGCGTCATTTATCACTTCATCCAGACTCTTGGCCACTCCCCGTAAACTCAGGGTCTTTAACAGCGTCAGCGTCTGCTCATAGGCTTTCATTGATCGTCCCCCGGGAGTTGATTATCTCTTTGTAAAGCGAAAGCTCCCTGGCCCTGACCGTTAAAGGTTCATGGCTTCCTTGATAATCCGAGCTCACAGCCGGCATCTCGAGGTCCTCTCTCTCGTGCTCCCTTTTAAAATGAACATAGGTGTCATTCAGATCGGCGAAGCTCGGGGTGTTATTCTCCAAACAGTATTCCAGGGCCCTGTCCAGAACCAAAATGTCGATATCCCTGGTCTCAAAGTATCTTTTCGCTTCCACACATTGGTCACGGATATATCTGGGAAAGGCCTGGAAGTTCAAGGCTATAAACCGCCTCCAGTTTTCGCCTGCGAACATGCCGATCACATGGTCTTTCAGCTCCTGGAGGGTCTTCTCATTTTCCCGCCTGAACTCTCTTTTGGTTTTGACCTGCCCCGGGATGGGCGAAACATCATATTCAACGATCTCTTTCCCTGTGTAGATATCGAAGACAAACAGTTTATGTTTGGTAATGTAAACCTCGACTGTTTTGTTCCGGTATTTGGAAGGCAGCTGATACCCGCTGGCATCTACCGAGATGCGGCCCTTCTCATTGACATCTCTTTCCTCTCTGCCGATAAGCGATCCTTTCCTGAATATGGAGTTGCGAACAGGCCTGAGATGCTCTTTTTCGTTCTCGATCAGGATGGCCGGTATCTGCTTGGTCGCCTGAGATATTTTCCCGTTCGCTCGTCTTTGCAGCCACTTCAAAACACTTGAGTTCGCTTCATCGATAAATGAAAAGTCACGTATGCCAAAGAAGTTACACTTTACGTATTTGATAAGGTTCTCGATCTTGCCCTTGGTCTCAGGATCATCCTTCCGGCAGACATACATGCGGATCTCCTGCTCTTCGATAAAGTATTTAAAATCAGCCGTGTAGATGATGTCGCCGGCGTTTTCACTCACCACCATCAACCGATCCTGATCGATCACCAGCTCCTCGGGCATGCCGCCAAAATGATCAAAACAGTCAAGCAGGTGATCGATGACATCCTTGGTTGTAAAGGGATGTCCCTGAAAAGCGATGTATTTATAGCGGCTGGCCGACAGCACCCCGGCAAAGATATAAAGCCTAAGGCCGCTGCGACACCGGTACTGACCAAAATCCAACTGCATCTGCTGCCCAAAGGGCAGTTCCGGAACCTTCGTATAGGTCCTCAGTCGCTCCTCCAGGTGCAGCTTATCCGTCTGGATCAGATAGCTTAGATAGTTCCGCAGCGTCTGCTCGTTGCCCGGAAGACTGCCGTATCGCTCCTCCAGATAATCATACACAGATGACATGTTGAGCCGCTTAAATTCATTCTTCTCATAGACCTCCAGGATATCTTTCTCGTATTCTTCCAGGAGCTTATCCCGAAACATATGCCTCTGCCGGTAGGACCGAAAATCCTTCTCCTCCATGCTGTAATACTTGGCCACGGTCTTCGGATCCATTTCCAGTGCGGCGGCTATCTCCTTTTTTGAATGCCCTTGTCGCTTGAAGGCCTGAACTTGTCTGTACATTTTTTCTCGTATCATTTCCGCTCCTGTAGAGAGTTTTTTACACCCTACAGGAGCTCCTGCAAAATGGGAATTCTATTTACCACATAGATGGGAATTCCGCTTACCATTACCATGGGAATTCTGCTTACCATGGTAGTAGGAATTCAGTTTACCATTACCAATTGCCTGCTGAAGTAGTCTTGGATGGAGAACCTAAGTATCGGTCCTCAGGACCATGGGGTGTCGAGTACTATGGGAAAGTTAAAAACATTGGAAGAGGAAAAG
>WTAW01000168.1 GCA_013139435.1 Candidatus Aminicenantota bacterium
TAATCCTCCTTCAGAGGCATCGACAATTAAACGCTCAATGTCTTTACATCGCATTTGACTCTCTCTCTTTTTGGATTATAGGCGGAAAGCTCCCCGCGAAGTTTTCTCACCGCACGAAACATCAGAGATTTGACCGTGCCCATAGGGATCTTGTATATCTCGCTGATCTCCGAATATTTCAAGCCCTCGATCTCTTTGAGTGCGAATATTCCCCGCTGCCGCTCGGGCAACCGTTCCATCGCCTGGGCAATATCCCGTCTCATATCGACACGATTTGTTCCCTTGTCCCGGCCAGGGAGGCTGCTCCCGAACAGAAAGGAAGATGCGTCTTCTTCTTGAGCGGAACGTGAAGCTTTCTGGAGAAAGAACGCCCGCCTGATCCGCTTCTTCCGCAAAACATCCTTGTGAAGATTCGCTGTGATCGTGAAGATCCAGGCTCTGGCACTGCTTTTTTCGACTTTTTTGGGTAGATGATGCACGACCCGAAGCCAGGTTTCCTGGAAGAGGTCCTCTGCCTCTCCTGAATTCTGTGTCAAATAACAGGCAAAGCAAAAAACAGCTGACCTGAATTTTTGGTACAGATCGTCGAATTCTTCTTGAATGATGCGATCTGAATTCATTCTGTCTTCACAACTATGGGGCTTCACAAAGTTCTCCGCATTCTCTCAAATCTCAAAGAATAAGACGTATGACTCCCCAAAAAGTTCTACCCACCATGAATTATTCATAAAAATTGTCAATTTGGCATAATTCTTGGATATACTTTCTGTTCAAAGTCAATCTCGAACTGAAGGAAAAAGGCAACCTTTTTTGCCTGAGTTACGTATTGTATATATAAGGCTGATTGATTTAAAAGATTTTATTTGAAAAGAGGCCAAAATGGTACTGAGAGAAATTTTGGAGAAAATCGAAACAGATAAAATACCGATCTGGCTAAGTGATCGCAAAGGGGATTGGAACGCACATGATCTTTTAGACAGACTTTCCGAACCGATGCTCAAAAGACAAGCCCATCTCCAACCCGGTCTCTACATCGCTCTGATCAACAATGGCGGTTATCTCGGTGAAGTTTTGTACAGAGTGAAACAAAAAGGCTAAACAAAAAATCCACTAGCTTTCTATAAATCCAGGCATAATCTGTTAAGACGCACCCTTTTTTACAGAGGCAAGAACACGCTGGACAACGATGGTGTTTCCTACTCTCCTATGTAGACTCTCAATAAAAAAAATTGTTGCTATTCCAAGTAGGTCCTGGCGCCCATGAAGTGGCTCTTAAAATAACCGTTTGATAGTGAATCGATGCGAATCCTTTTGTCCTTTCCAGGGGCATGGATGAATTGGCCATTGCCAGTGTAGATGCCCACATGGGTGATTTTATTCCCTTGAGCCGTAGCAAAAAAGACAAGATCCCCCGTCGAAAGTTGACTCCGGCTAATCGCTGTCCCCACAGCGAATTGATCTTTCGAGGACCTCGGAAGTTTCAAGCCGTTCAGCTTGTAGACAGCCATGGTCAGACCACTACAGTCGAATCCTTGCTGAGGTGATGTTCCCCCCCATGAGTAGGGAACTCCGATGAAGCTCCTGGCAGTCGAAACGATCTCATCACGCAGGTAGGCTTCCCCGAGGGAAACCCTTTTCGCTACGGAATAATCCGCAGGGCTTACGATATAAAATTCTTCGATGACTCCGGAAGCAGCAAGGCTCTCCGCCTTCTCCCGTGCCTCCTGTTTGGTTAAAAAATCACCGAACCCTACCTTATAAAGGCCCGACTCATGGACAAAATAATAGGCATTGAGGTCCTGCCTGTTTAAAGAATTTGTGAGCCGAATGGCATTACCCACCACAGAGAAAGCGCCAACCTGGATGGTGAAGCCCAGCTGAGCAAGTTCCTTTGGGGGCAAGACAGGCTTTTTTGGGGATGGGGCAGGTTCAGGCGGTGGCCCGACCTCCACCTCTTTTCTGCAGCTTGCTGTCAAAACGGCCAAAACCAGAATACAGATGAAGTTCTTTTTCCACAATGGCAACATGACGGTTCTCTCTATAATATCCCAAAAACAGGAGCTATACCAACACATGAAAATGAGCAAGTCATAAAATCGTATTCCCGATTAAACTCATGAACGATCACTGAATCACTTGCGGTAGATGAGCTTATCGTCAAGATCATAGGTGTAGTAAAGGCTATTTTTCCAACCGTTGACAACACGGTAGCCCTTCGCATTCTTCTCGCCTTCGAAACCAAGATTAATATTGAACGCTTTTGTAAATCCTGCGTTTTGGGCCATCCTCGCCGCCCTCAGGCTCCGGCCTCCGCTGCGGCAAATAAAGATCAGCCGATCATCCGTTTTGAAACGGGACTTCACATCTTCAAGAAACATTTCATTGGACACAAGGCCTTGTCTCTCTTCATCCCAAAATTCCAGGGGAATATTGTGGGCCATTCCGGGATGCCCCACAAAAACATACTCGGCAATGCTCCACACGTCGACCAAGTACGTATCCGGCTCCTTGAG
>WTAW01000444.1 GCA_013139435.1 Candidatus Aminicenantota bacterium
CACACCCATCATCAGAATAAGTAGTATCACTTTTCTCATTTTGACGTCTCCATTTACCCTGGATTATTCACGAGTCGAGGCCAACCCACCCCACCCTAACATTAATGGATGCAAGGCGCAAAGGATGCAGTTTGGTTGGTTAGGTCGGGTCGGTAGTCATCTACTGCAAATCCTTTGCAACGAAGTGCCTCCCAACCCACCCTATTATAAAGGAAGACTCGCCTGAAAGGTAAAAAATGTCGATTATAAATATAAAAAACGCATTGAAAACGGAAATGTCAAGGTGATTTACTGCAAGAATAATGGTAATGATTGATATCGCTTTTGTTGAACAAAGTATCGACATTTTTTATGAATAGTTCAGGTGATTTTATCCAGAAGGTCTTGCACTTCCTTTTCTTTCTCCCCTCCCAAGTAGAGGTATTTCTCAAAATGCGTTTTGGCCCTTGCGACATCTTCTTTCTCAAGGTAGATTTTTCCCAGTTCATAATGTGGCTCGGATCGGTCCGCATCCAGATCGAGGGCCAACCTGAACTGCTCCAAAGCCTTATCCCACTTTTTTTGATTCACATACAATTGCCCCAGCGACATACGTGAATGGAAGACGACACGTCTTCCGACAACGATCAGTGACGCACTGAGCTCATCTTCTGATATTTCATCCTGACCCTTTTGGCCTTTGATGACCTCAAAATGAATGGCTCTCTTCCAGTTCTCTTCTGCCTTCGCATCATCTCCAATCGCCGAGTACGTGCACCCCAAGTTGTAATAACCCATAGCATCCGTCTTATGGATAGAGACCACATTCTTATAGGCACGGATCGCACAGTCATACTCTCCCAGCTTGAAGTATATGTTACCGAGCAGATCATGGGCATCACGAAAGTTCTTTTTGATACTCACAGCGATCCACGCATGCTTCAATGCATTGAGCATCTCACCTTTCATGTTGTAAACCAGAGCGAGATTGTAATCCAACCCGGGCCAGTGGTCATTGACCTCTAAAAACCTGTTGATCAATCCGATCGCTGAATTGAGCTCACCCAAACGAACTAAGGAGACCGCAGATCTGTTCATAGTATCCAAGACAAAATCCAAATCGGATCCGATTCTATGCTTGAACTTTGGTTTTATCTCCTCGATGATAGTCTTGGACAACCTGGGTTTTCGCCCCTCTTTTTTGATCGCGTGTTCTTTCTCCGCTCGCTCGAGCAAAAATTTTGTTTCAAAATCATAAGGCACGAGTTTCAGAACCCGTTCAAGAAAAAGTTTAGCCTCGTTGAACTGCCCCTGATTATAGTAGACTATACCTAGATTTTTTGTGGCTTCAACCAGATAGGGCTTCAGATCAATGGATTTTTTTAGGCTGGAGATTGCGTATTTTGTCCTTCCATAGCCGTCATACGCATAACCGATCAAAAAATAGAATTCCGCTTCTGTACCGGCTGCTTGCTGTGCTCTCCTGGCACGCACTAACGCTTGAGTCCAATTGTTCTGCTCAAGTTCGATATCGATCAATTGACAGTAGCATGAGACTGGGTCATAGCCCGCTCGAACGGCCTGCTCGAAATAATCCTTGGCCCGATCATATGCCCCATTTTTTTTCTGCTCCAATCCAAAAATAAAATATGGAAGACCGTAATTGGGATTCTCCTGCTTCAGTTTGATGGAAAAGACCTTTTCGTTCTCCTTTGTCAACGCATACTCTTTCCCCATACTCTTCCTCTTTTTCTTAAGGAGCTCTTCAAATACAGGGATATATCTTTGGCACACCTTTAGGGCCTCTTCGACATTTTCCTGTTGATAATGGACAAAACCCAGAAGTATGAGTGCTTCAGGATCATCCGGAAAGTGAATGAGTTCTTCATTCAATAGCTCAATGGCTCTGTCATTCTCCTCCAGTCGGAAGTGACAGAAGGCCATCTTGGTCCTTATACGCTTCCTGTGGGGTTCCTTCAGAATGACCTGTTCAAAGCCAGATATGGCCATTCTGTAGTTCATAATATCCATATTCTGCTGAGCCTTTTTTTCGGTGATGTCCTCGGCAAGGATATAGAAAGAAATTATTCCCATGAAGAAAGCGAGAAAAATAATTCTCCGATGTAAGCGTCCCATGAGTATTTATTATTTATCAATTCGCCGATTTACTCAAGTTTCACCACTTGAGAGAAGCTCAAAACCAGGTTGTCCAAAACTCTACACTTGTAATCAATTCTAGATAGAGGTTGGACAGGCATGGCACATAAAGTGCGTATCAAATAATCGAAAAGATCGCTATCCTTTATTGGGATAAATGCACTACAATAGGGGAGGTTTTTTCACACAAACATGAGGAGAGGACGATGAAAAAGGGACTAATGTTTTTCCTCATATGTTTTTGTCCTTTATTTTATGGGCTATACGGACTCCAGCAAGTCAAGCATGAAGTTGCGGTCAGGCTGGTCCTTGTGGATGTCATTGCCACAAAGGATGGGGAATTTGTCAAAGACCTGACGGCGACGGATTTTGAAGTCAAAGAAGACGGCAAGAAGATCCCAATCAATTCTTTTGAACTCATAAGCTTTGAGGAGAGAGAATTGTCCATTCAAGAGCAAGCACCTCAACGCTCTGAACGCCCTCAAAAGAAACTCGCCGTTATCTTCGATGGAATCAACGCCTGGGAAAAAGACATCCAGGAAAACATCGACAAAATCGTCGAGGAGCTGGTCCCCCTCGTCAAACTCGGCAATGAAGTTATGGTTTGCCAGCTCAATGAGGCAAAAGGAGTGGAGGTTCTCCAGCCCTTCACATCAGATGAAGGTGCCATCCGGACGGCTATTGCGAGTGCCACGGGCAATATGTGGAATCCAGGACAGGATATATTTTCAACAAAACTCGATGAGTGGGCCCGTGTCAAAGACCCCTGGTACAGGAAGTGGGAGTCTACCAGAGCCGATGTGACATGGGAGCCAAAAAGCCAGGGGGACGATCCCCAGCTCATTTGGGATCTGCAGTTGTCCACATTTTTAAGCGAAGAAAGGCTTCGGTTTGAAAAAACGATCGGAGGAATATTTGCAACATGTGGTATGCTGGGCAGTTTACCCGGACGTAAATCTGTGTTGTTAATTAGCGGAGGGATCCCAGACCTCTCACCAAGACACATCATGCCCAGATTCGCAGAGGCAGACTTTCACCCCGGAACCGAAGGTTTTAAACCCGATGCGGATACAGCCAATGCCATGCGCCAATCTTCACTTAATACAGGGGATATCGGGAGAATGCGCCTGTTCGATCCCTTCCAGCTCGAGGAGAAAAAGGAGTTCACTACCAGTGAAGAAGTCATCAGAGAATTGATCCGTTATGCCAACGCACAAAATGTTTCGATCTATTCCCTGGATGCCGGTGTTTTTTCAAAATATCTGTTCCCGGGAACAGCCTCTGCAGCGAGCATTGACGAAAGAGATGTGCAAATAAGGCGTTTCATAAGCAAGGAAAGGATCAAGAGGGTGCAAAACCTGAGCTGGCTTTCCGAGGATACAGGTGCCGATGCCCTGAGAGGTGCTGGAAAATATGACCAGTTTCGTCAGGTGATGAGATCTGATCTCACTCATTACTACCAGTTGAGCTTCTATCCCAAGAGAAAAAAGGCCGACGATAAGCACCACAAAATAAGTGTCGAGGTAAAACGTAGGGGGATAGATATCCGCCACCGAAAGGGATACACAGACTACTCCAAAGAAGGGGCCAACAGGTTAAAGCTGATCACGGCCTTCTACAATCCTTCCCTGTACAAAGAACTTCCCATCGAGGCTTCATTTATTCCTTTTGTGAATGATTCCGGAAAGTATGTCCCGTGGATGAGTATCGCTCTTCCAACGCAAGAATTATTCCTGGATAAAAACATCCCACAAGGAAAAAAGACGTTCAACCTTCATGTATGGATCAGCGACACGCGGACAGGGGAGAAAGGATTCGGGGGGACGATCGACCTTCCTATCAAGATCGACCCTTCTTTTATGGATTATGCCCGGTCAGTGAGTCATGTGAGTTTTCACTTCAAAGGACCAGAGCTTGCGTTCAGACCCTCCTTTTATCAGACCGTGTTTGCTCTTGCCGATCCAGAAACCGACGAAGTCGGCACTTGGGAATCTGTTCTGCCTCTCCCTGAATTCAAGGATTTTGAAGAGGGTGCTATAATCAATTGTGTGCTGGGTAATGTGGTTCAGAATCCCAAAAAGGCTAAAAGCTCGTTTGCCCTCTCAAGAAAAGACGGCAGCCTAGAGTATGAGGGAATAAAATTCTTTCCTAAGATCATCGATAGTTTCGCACAAGAGGAATCATCGGCGGTTTTTTTGCAAGTTTTTTTGCCGCAAGGAAAACAAGACATCCACCCTGAAATTTCCATTGTGGGAGAGGATGAAATCCCCTATCCTGTTGAGGCCTCAGTTGCCGTAGAATCCTGGAACAATAAAATTAAGATATGGAGTGGCATTTTTCATGTCGACCTTTCCATAGCATTCCCAGGGGACAACATGTTGATCATAGAATATCCGGGCGCAGAAGAAGACTCGCCTCTAAAGCGCGAACTCAAAGTAACCGTCCTTGAGGAATAAAACGGAAAATATAATTTTTTGACTCTTAGGGCATAAATTGCTATTCTTAAATTGGTTTTCTAAAGGGGATAACAATGGCTACCCAATACGCCCGCCTTTTGAGAATGCATCTTAAAATCGATCGTATAGATGCGGCCAAAAAGATTTTCGAAGAGAGTGTCATTCCTCTGTGCAAAGGTCAAAAAGGTTTTCTAGGCGCCTATTTCCTGGCTGATCAGGAATCAGGAACTTGTATCCCCATCACACTCTGGGAAAGCGAAGAGGACATGCTGGCGACGGAACACAGCGCTTTTTTCCAGGAACAGATCATCAAATTCATGCCTTTCTTCACATCCCCCCCTATTCGGGAGGAGTTTGAGGTAATTGTTAACGAGTGAAGGAAGATATTTTCACTCTCAGATCTCACTCATAAACAAGAGCAACTTGGTATATCTATATCTTGGCTAATAAAATCAGAATTTAGGGGGAAAAATGAGTAAAAAAATCCTATTCCTTTCAGTGAGTATTGCTTTTTTCAGCCTTCTCTCTGTGGCGCAATTCACAAAAGAGGAAATCGCAGAATTTAAAAAGTGGGAAGGATTCCTCACAAATGCGGAAATCGTGAGCTCTAGACCGTGGGAAGGCACTCCGGCAGTAACCAATCCTTGGGTCCTTACTCTGGAAAAAGATGGAATCACAAAACAGGCCATGTGGAAAAATCCGGAGGGACGTCAAAAAGGATCTCTGGAAGGGTGGAAATGGGAGATTGCGGCCTATCGCTTAAGTAATCATCTCGGGCTGTACATGGTTTCACCAACGGTGGAAAAGAGATTTAAGGGCGATCGGGGGTCGTGTCAATTATTTGTTGATGCATGGATGGATCTTGAAACAAAAGAATCGAAGAAAATCAAGGTCCCTTCGTACAAGGTCTTCCATTGGAATAGGGCTCTTTATTTACAACGGACGTTTGATAACTTAATCGCCAACGAAGACCGGCATCAAAGAAACTTTTTTATAATGAAAGACTGGCGACTGATTCTCATCGACCACTCTCGGAGCTTTCGCACATCGAAAAAATTCACTAAAGATCTGATCTATGATGAAGATTTTAGAGAAGGCCCACGGTTAATGAAAGAAATCCCCCAAACACTCTACGAAAAAATGAAGTCATTAACTCCTCAGGTGATCAGAGATGTTGTTGAGGATTATCTAACAGATAAAGAGATCGAATGTGTGCTTTTACGGAGAGACTTGATCATCGATTGGCTTGATAAAAGGATTAAAAAGCTGGGTGAGAACAAGGTGCTTTACTAACCTGAATTATTCATAAAAAATGTCGATACTTATTACAACTAAAGCAATTTCAACAATTTACTTTATTCTTCCAGCAAACCAATCTGACAATTCCTTTTTCTCAGCTTTCATTCTTATAATCGACATTTTTTACCCTTCGGGCGAGCTGATCTCACTACATCGACTTCGTTGTAGCCCATTCGCGGTAGTTCACTACAGCTTCATGGGCCACTGCCTCGCCGCTGCAGCAACCTCAACTCGTGAATAATCCAGGCTAATTTCTAACATCCTGAGATTCTAACATCCTAAGAGAGGATTTCACACAGTTGTCAATCTTTTTTATTGATATCTAAGAGTGTCTGCCGGATTTGTTAAGGCTGCTTTCATTGTTTGGTAACTCAATGTCAATCGATTTGTTCCGATAAACAGAGATTATTGGCAGTTGCCGAAGATGGCAGCGTCGTATTCGGGGAGTAATGAGATCAGCGAACAAGTATCATCTTTTCATTCCTGGGATAGAGCGCTTCGATCCCTCTTTCTGTGACAATTGCATTGTCCTCAAAATTGATGGCCAGTCGTTCTCCCCATTTGGGAATCCATGTATGGACGATAAATTCAAATGCGATAAGGTTTTTGGGCTGGTTCTCTCCTTCCTTTCATATGAGATCTCTTTTCTACTCTTGACTCAGTTTGGACAGCGAGTATCCAGAAGAATGTCGTTTATGATATATATTAAAAATATTTGAACCTCAGAAGAAGTGTCAAAGAGGTACGCACGCAGTCTGAAAAAATTGAGACAGATTATAAAGGTGAAGAAGTAGCTTGAAAGACAAAGACACAAACCGAGAGATCCTGCGGCTAGCCATTCCTAATATCCTGAGCAATATCTCCATACCCCTTCTGGGGATGGTGGATACAGCGCTTATGGGCCGGTTGGATTCAGAGATCTATATAGGTGCTGTGGCTCTAGGCAGCATAATCTTTAACATCATCTACTGGGGCTTCGGATTTCTCCGGATGGGGACTACGGGTCTCACAGCCCAATCATACGGTCAAAACGATCGAAAAGAGTGTTCAGCTATTCTGGGACGCAGCCTGTTGTTTGCGTTGGGCGGAACCATCATCATCCTCGCTCTTCAGTCTGTGATCGCCTGGATCGGTTTTAGCCTCCTCCAGGGTGATGAAACTGTTAAGGCTCTGGCCACGCAATATTTTTATATCCGCATCTATGCAGCACCAGCCACGCTCGGCTTGTATGTTTTTCAGGGTTGGTTTCTGGGCATGCAAAATGCTCGATATCCGATGGTTCTTGCCATCTTCGTCAATCTGTTGAATATTGTGTTCAACATCGTGTTCGTCCTCCAGATGGGGATGAAGGTCGATGGAGTCGCTTTGGGAACAGTCTGCGCCCAATATTTGGGCCTGGCCCTGGCAGTAGGGATGTTCTTCTTTAAATATCGTCCCTTTGTCGCTCTGTTCGAGCGGAGACAGATCTTTCGGCTTACTGCTATTAAACGCTTTTTTGCCATTAATATTGATATCTTCATCCGTACTGTTTGTTTGGTCTTCACTTTCGCTTTCTTCATCTCCGCTTCTGCAGCCATCGATTCGCTGACACTTGCTGCAAATCAAATCCTTCTTCAGTACATATCCTTAATGTCCTACGCTGTTGATGGATTCGCTTTCGCCGCTGAAAGTTTGGTGGGACGATATATCGGGGCAAGGGATTCTGCCCACCTCAGAAAATCCGTGCGCTATCTTTTTTATTGGGGAATTGGATTGGGGACGGCTTTTGCGCTGGTTTATGGTGTGGTCGGGAAGGGTCTTCTGCTGGTCTTCACCGATCAGATTGAGATCATTCAAGCGGCTGTGCCCTTTGTCTGGTGGATGGTGGCTATCAGCTTAGCCGGTTCGGTGGCCTACATGTGGGA
>WTAW01000300.1 GCA_013139435.1 Candidatus Aminicenantota bacterium
ATCTCGGTCTGTTGTCCCCCGGTCACGCTCAATACAGCAGGAATACCCAAAATCATGAAAACCAGCAATAACTGTGATGCTCTGACAAACAAATGTTTCATCGTTTTCTCCTTCGGCTCCATTCCAAAGAGCCACTGCCATAGAAATCTTGTGTCTGATAAAGATTTGTTATTGATATGCCTAAAACCCCGATCTCCATTCAATGTGATGACAGTGTATTGAATAGCTTGGGGAGAAGTCAATCCTTCACTCCGCCTTAACTTACACGCCTTTTTTCAGTGAGGTGATGAACTTATTCATTGAGATTGACATGCTCATACGGCGGTATAAATATCGTCCACTGGCACCGACTTCAGTTCCTTTGCAACGCTGGTGACATGTTCGCGCATTGCTTCACGTTCTGCTGGGATGTTCATCGGACAATCACCGCGACATACCAAATTCAATTTGGCGGTATGGTATCGCCATATTTGGTCGAGTGGCTGCTCCTTGACACTGCCTATAACAAAGGGGACAAACGCGCAGGGCATAACGTTTCCGTTTGCAGAGACATAGAGTATGGACTTCCTGAAGACACAACAGTTC
This sequence comes from Candidatus Aminicenantota bacterium, assembly GCA_013139435.1. Taxonomy (GTDB): domain Bacteria; phylum Acidobacteriota; class Aminicenantia; order Aminicenantales; family Aminicenantaceae; genus WTAW01. The sequence goes on from WTAW01000300.1 coordinate 586, forward strand.
GTCCTCTCGGTTGGCATCTCAAGATGAGCAAACGATAAGTCCTGTAATGCGCGGATCTGAGCCCGTTCATGAGAATTCAAGATTTGCTCGTACGCACCATCCCATCCACCACTGGCGATGGGCAGCAGAATATACATGTAGCTGGCATCCAAACTCCTCCCGAGGGAAATGGTTTTTTCCACCCCCTCCGGAATGCTACCCTTCAAAGCGACAGTCATTATTCGACAGGTAACACCGTGCTTGCGAAGCATCCGGATGCCGCGAATGGTCTGTTCATGCAGGTCCTTAGTGCCACGAAGCTTATTGTGGACGGCGGGATCTGCGCTATCCAGAGAGACACCACACTCAGTCAACCCGGCGGCCTTTAACCGTTTCACGTTCTCCTCATTGAGAAGTATCCCATTGGTGTTGACGCGAGTCTGCAAGCCGAGACTTCGAGCGTATGAGACCAGGTCGAAGACATCTTTTCGCAAAAGCGGCTCCCCACCTGAGAAATGAACAGCCATTGCTCCCAGGCCTCTCACCTGCCGGATCACGGACTTGAGTTCTTCTGAGGTGAGTTCCTCTTCTGGAGGACGTGTTGGGGAATCAGAATAACAGTGTTCGCAGCGGCTCTGGCATTTGTATGTGACCGCTATGGTGACAAAGGTAGGTGCAGGACGACCTCTCATCCGCTTCCAGAAATGTGAAAACGCCGCACCCCAGGCTTTCAAGGATCGATTAAAAATATAGAGTCGAAGGGCTCTGTAATTCGTGTTGAATACAGCACTCGCTGATGGAAAATGCTTAAAAAGCAGGCTCATCGTATCCTCATGCCTAAAATTTTCGTCCTAAATATCATCCAGAGAGCTTATCACAGTCAAATTGGAGTGGTCAATCACCAGGGAATCGTAAATGATTTCCTTTGTTATGTGCTTCCACAATTGAGGCATATCATAGGACATCATGGGTGCTTGCTTTCTTTTTGATCCCTGCGTTGCCACACCGGACAGGACATGTCATCGGCATCAAGTCGTCCGGTCAGGGCAAATGCCGAAGCCCGACAGCCGCCACCACATTTCATTGCGTTTGGACAATCTGAGCAGACGCCATACTCCATTGGATTTCGAAACAACATACAAACAGGTGAATTTTGAAAAACATCCTGGAGATCATCTTGACGGATGTTCCCGATATAAACCTCTGGCACATCCATACACACACAGGGTGAAAGAGATCCTGTTGGATTGATCGTCAATCTGTCACGGCCTGCACGGCAGCCACGATGCACAAACCTCATTTTTTTCTGGAGTCGCCGAATGACAGGATGATACTCCGCCCATGGGATGTAGGTCTCCACAAGCCAGAGTAGTGACAGTTTATTAAAATGTTCAAACACAGGTTCCAAACGGGAGAATAGATCTTCATCTTGAGGAAATGCATTTTTTATGCGTCTTGTATGCACAGGCAAGTGCAAAGTGACAGTAGACCATCCCTCTTGGAATGCAAGATCTATGAGTTGAGGGATTCCCGGCAATGTATGTGGCGTGACCCGGACAGAAACAGTCGTATGAAATCCAAACTTCTGAATATTCCTAAGATTTTCCAAAACTGTGTTGAACATGTCAGATGGAGAGTTGTGAAAACGGGCATAAAAATTGGATTCAACCGTGTCGAGGCTGATCTGGAATGATTTGGTCAGGGTTTCATCACGCAATCGTTTAAGAATCTCCGGCTCCAAAAGGCTGCCGTTAGATGCGATGCGTGCTGTAATACCGAATTTTCCCATGTGTCTAAGGATGTCGAGAATGTCTTTTCGTAGAAAAGGCTCACCTCCAGACAAGATCAGATCATGCACGCCAGCCGCGTGAATTTTCTCGACTGTTTCCAGAGCCTCTTGAGTCGTTAGTTCGTTAGGAGAATTAGCTCCGGCATCAGTAAAACATATGTCGCAACGATAATTGCAGGCATACGTCATATTCCAGAAAAGTGTTTTAAGAGAAGATGGCTCCATCCATTGTCTCGTATTCGTGTGACCGGGCTTAAGTTTTAGTTTAATATCAAGCATTTGTCTTGGCTCTGTCTGGATAATGAAATGGATCTACACCTTCGCAAGGCACGCCGCACTGACAGAGAGCACAACCCAGCGAGTATCTGTTTCGCCTCTGGCCACTGAT
>WTAW01000237.1 GCA_013139435.1 Candidatus Aminicenantota bacterium
CGATTGCAGAGAGTGGAGCCTACGACATATTTGAAGCTGAAGATGAGCTTGCCGAGGGTGAAGCAGGCTGGGAAAGCGTTATCGGAAAATTTGTTGCCGAACGGAATCCCCAACGGATCGGTGTCAATTTTTCAGAACGGTATGCTGTGGCGGATGGGATATCGCACACAGATTACCTCAAGCTGGTTAAGTCTTTGGGAGACACTTATACGAAGAGAATCGTCTCGGCTGATAATTTGATCATTGAATACTTATCGGCAAGGGTTATGGCCGAGATCGTGATCTACGGGCAGTTATGTAAGATAAGTGAAAAAAAAATAGAGCGGGAGTTTGATAAGATTTTACCGGGTGTAACCGCCTTGAAGGATGTGGATGGGAACATTTGGGTCAGAGACCGGGATGGATATGAAGAAAACAACACCGACTATTTGGTCCAGAGAGGCGACATGATCGGTTTGATCTGCGGTGCGAGTGCGCGAAGCTATTCGACACACATTTCCGGACTTGCCTATGTGCTTCGCGAAGGAGAGACAGAACCGCCTCCTGAGGTCCAAAAGATCTTCGAACATGCGTTGATAACCCGTGAGATATTCCGCAAAAACATCAAGATCGGTCGAACTGCGGGTGAGACATTAGAGATCCTTATCCGTAAACTGGAGGAAGCCGGGTATGTTTATATCGATCGTGATAGATATGACAAAAATGCAGATCCTCAAAAAACCCAAGTTCATATCGATTTCCATGCCCTGGGAAGAGAAGTTCTCCAGACAGAAGCCCCAAGGATCTCTCCCTTAGGGCCGAATTGGATTCGCAAACTTAAAATCCCCCTCTATCATACTTTTACTTTCGAATACATGGTCAATATGCCTGTACCAGAATGGGGAAAGGGGAAACATTTATATGCTTTGATGCATGATGGCGTTTTAGTCACCGAACGTGGGATCGAATTTCCCTATCCACCCGTCGAACGCATTCGGATCATTCGCTAATGTCAGGCACTGCAGAAGTCTGTTTTTGACGGAAAATAAAATACTTTAATAATTAAAGGAGGTAACATCATGAGTAAAAAAAGTGTCATGGCCGTACTCGTCACCCTTATTGTTCTTGTGTCCGGATTCAATGTCTATGCGCAAAAAACCAAACAAAGGTATGAGATCCTGAGACTCATCCGTCAGGAAAAATTGGATCTAATTCTGCCCGGTGCAATGAGGGATAACAATGTTGACATGTGGATCCATGTTGTGGAGAGCGGAAAAAAGGATCCTCTCGCGCTGGACTTAGGTGGATGGTTTGAATATCGAGCGTGGGAACCGATCGGGTATTATATTTTTACTGACCGGGGTGGTGACAGGATCGAGCGGATAATCTTGGGAGGAGAGGATCAAGATGGCCTCTACGATATTGTCGGCTCGGGACAGGACTTGCGGAAATTTGTGGAGGAACGGGATCCCAAAGTCATCGCAATCAACATGTCGACCTGGCTTCCTATCGCCAACGGTCTTTCTCACACAGCATATTTGAGTATGACTGAGGCATTGGGTGAGAAATATGCAGGCAGGCTTGTGTCAGCAGAGAATTTCATCACCGATTTCCGTGTGAGAAGAGTTCAGCGGGAGATCATCGCATTTGCAAATGCCTGCGAAATTCAAAGACAGATCATTGATGAGGTTCTCCGGAGGATTAAGCCGGGGATAACGACTCGTGAAGAAGTCGGCTGGTGGGCACAGGACCTGCTGTTGGCGCAAGGAATCTTTCCATCGTTTGAAGCGGCAACCTTACATCTTCCGTACATGCCAGGAGTATCGCATTCCGAAGTTTCAGACCGCTCAGAGACCTGGAAACCGGGATATGTCTTTCAGCGTGGCGATTACATATCTTTGGACATGGGTATCGGATACTTGAACTTTGGGACGGACTTCAAGAGGAATGTCTATATCCTGAAGGAAGGCGAGGCCAACGCTCCGAAAGGTCTAAAGCATGCATGGGACCGCACACTTGAAGCGCGGGAGATTATCCGTAAGACCTTCATAATTGGCCGTACTGCAGGAGAGTCGCTCAATGCAATTGTTCAAGCACTCGAAGCAGGAGGTTTTGTCCATACACCTTCCGACGATGTCTCGTCACAGTACAGGGATTTATTGAATGCTCTTGGAGATTCGGATAAATCCGGGTTCTCCATCGACTTCCATGCCACCGGGAACACCAGCGTCGGCGATGTCACGGCCGGGCCGTCGATCGCCCCGTGGCGTAAAGACCGCGCTCACCTCATGGTACAGCAGAATTACATCTTTGCATTCGAGTTTATGGTCCACACATGGATCCCGGAATGGGGAAAACGGATAAGCATCAGTTACGAAGACAATTCAATCGTCACCGAAAAGGGCATCGAGGCGCTCTATCCCTGGCACGAAAAAATAATAATAATACGTTAGCAACGTATCAGACATCATGAATAAAGGAGAAAAAACTATGAGTAAAAGAAGGATTCTTTTCACGTTTTTTTGTGTGGTTTTCCTTGTCCAGGGGCTCCAAGCACAGAAGCGAGAACCAGGAGATACGGTGGAATTGATGAATCAGATTCGCCGGGACAAGTTTGACATCTACCTGCCTCTAGTCATGCGGGAAAACAAGATCGACATGTGGATCCACGTGGTCCGACCATGGGGGACCGACCCCCTAGCCTATGAATTCGGCAGCGACTCTGCAGTTTTCATATTTACCGATCGCGGCAGTGAAAGGATCGAACGGGCAGTTTTTAAATTTGGTGAGGAAATTAAAGACCCCGGAGCATACGACATCATCGGCAAAGAAGCCGAAGACCTGGATCAGCAGAACTATTATGTGCCCGAAGATCCGGACAAAACCCCGGAAACGGAATTGGACCTGAGATTTAAGGATCTCGACAAATTTGTTGCCGAGCGTGACCCCAAAAGAATCGCCGTCAATTACTCGGAAAAGCTGTCGCTCGCCGAGGGCTCAGAAGTACGCGCACTCACCGATGGAATTTCGCACACAGACTATCTCTTATTGGTCAAATCACTGGGCGATAAGTATGCAAAGAGGATGGTTTCGGCTGAATACCTGATATTGGATTACTTGTCGAGACGGACGAAGAAAGAAATTGAATATCACAAACAGATGGGCCATAAGGCCAATGAATATTTGGCCAAAGAATTTTCTAAGATCGTGCCGGGAGAAACCACTCTGGAAGATCTTGCACAGAATGTTTTTGTCAGGGATCCTTACGGAAATGAACACGCTAATGACGACTATATGATCCAAAGGGGCGACATGATCGGGATACTCTATGGTGCCGGCGATATGAGAAGGATCATGGATGCGGACGTGGGGGGAACCGGCTATGTGCTTCGGGAAGGAGAGACTGAACTTCCCCCGGAAGTCAAAAAGATCTGGGCAGATTCGATGAAAGTCCGTGAGATCTTGCAAAAAAACATCAAGGCGGGTCCTACTGCGGGAGAAACGCTGGAGCTCCTCATCCAAAAGTTAGAAGAGGCCGGGTTTGTTTACATAGATAGGGATGAGTATGATAAAAATGCAGATCCTGAAAAAACCCAGGTCCATCTCGATCTTCATGCCATGGGAAAGGGCTTTCTTGCCCCCAGGATCTCTCCTATGGGTCCGAAGTGGCACTGGGATATAAAGATCCCCCTCTATCATACCTTTACGTTTGAATACATGGTCCATATGCCCGTGCCCGAGTGGGGCAAAGGAAAACATTTATACATATGTATGCATGACGGTGTAATGGTCACTGAACATGGAGTTGAGTTTCCCTATCCACCTGCTCAAGGAATTCATATCATTCGCTAACATAAGGACTCAACAATCACATCTTTTATGATGATAAAGACGTGCATTTAGATTGACATGCATGATATTTATCACATGTGAGTTTTAATCATGAATTTATACAGGAGACTTGAATATGGAACATTTTGATATTAGGTCTGTTATGATAAATATCGACATTTTTTATGAATAATTCAGATTATAGGAGGAGGGAAAGATGTCAAAAATTAACTTGAGAGTAATTTTTTTCCTTATGTTTTGTCTGTGTGTGGCGTTATCCAGCCAGGCATTGACATCTCAGTCACAAAAATCACCTGAGCCAAAACATGAAGTCCAGCTCAAAAAAAGCATCATGGTTCCGATGAGAGATGGAGTCAGATTATCGACGGACCTCTATTTTCCGCAAAATGCAGATAAAAAGCTGCCGGTGATTCTCATCCGAACACCTTATAATAAGAATGAATTTAGAGATCAAAAACAGAGACCACAGGCGTATAAGTTCGCATCTCAGGGTTTTGTCGTTGCTATCCAAGATAGCCGTGGGAAATTCGAATCAGAAGGCATTTATTCACCACCCGCAGGACAGGAGGCTGAGGATGGCTATGACTCGGTGGATTGGCTTGCCAAGCAACCATGGAGCAACGGCAAGATCGGCACTTTTGGCTGTTCTTATCCGGCTGAAGTTCAAGCGGCACAGGCTCCCCTAAGACATCCGAACCTGACTTGCATGATTCCGCAATGTGGCCCTATGATCGGTGCAGCCAATGGGCGTTACAGATATTGGTCTGGTTTTAAGGGAGGTGTTCTTGATTTGGCTGCAAGCATTTCGTGGTATTTTAGAGCTGCCTCTAAGTATTCTTTTAAGCCCCCCCCCGGCCTATCCGATGATGAGGTTCGTAAGATTCGAGATTTTTTTAATCCGGAACCTACAAATTTCCCAGACGTTGATTTTGAAAAGTTGAATTGGCATTTACCGATTGTTGACATCATGAAAAAAGCGGGTTCGCCTCCCAACGATTGGGTTGAATTGATAACACATGATTTTAGTGATCCGTGGTGGCACGATGTGATGGGTTATTATGATGGTACGGAAAAAATCGATGTGCCAGCGTTACATATGAGCTGCTGGTACGATCCCAGTGTTGAAGAGACTATTTTTGAATTCAATTATTTTAAGGAAAATGCCGTTTCAGAAACTGCCGCTAATAATCAATTTGTGATAATTACAGGCACTACGCATTGCGGCTTCGAGAGGGCCACAGAACACACAAAAGTCGGTGAGCGGGATGTCGGAGATGCAAGGCTCGATTACTGGGACATCTATATCAAGTGGTTTGAATACTGGTTAAAAGGAGTCAAAAACGGAATTACGAATATGCCGAAAGTGCAGTATTACACGATGGGACGAAACAAATGGCAATCAGCAAACGTTTGGCCACTTCCGGAAACTCAATACACCAAGTATTTCTTCCGCAGCCGCGGGCATGCGAACAGCCGGAATGGAGATGGACAACTTTCCCTAGAAATACCAGAGAATGAGCCTTCTGATACATTTATCTATGATCCGGGACATCCGGTTCCATCTATAGGAGGTCAGCGTGGCACCTCATATGGAACTCCGGCTGGCGCCATAGATCAAGCAAAAGTTGAAATGCGTAATGATGTTTTGGTTTACACAACACCAATATTAGAGAAAGGCATTGAAGTAACAGGTCCGATTACAGCTGTCCTTTATGTCTCTTCATCAGCGAAAGATACAGATTTCACTGCTAAACTCGTCGATGTTTACCCCGATGGTAGGGCTTACAATATACAACAGGGGATTTTCCGTGCAAGATATCGAGAAGGATTCACTAAGAAAGTTTGGATGGAAAAGGGAGGAATGTATAAGATTCAGATAAATCTGGATGCGACGAGCACTTACTTTGAACCGGGACATAGAATCCGTGTGCAGGTGTCCAGCAGCGATTTTCCACTGTTCGAACGAAACCTGAACACGGGGGGGAATAATTATGATGAAACAGAATGGGTGGTCGCTGAAAACACGATCCACCATTCCAAAGAATTTCCTTCCCATATTGTATTGCCGATAATTCCGGCTAAAAAAGAGAATAAATGAAAGGTGCCACAGCAGAACTTTGAGTAAAAATCAACAGCAAGCCGAATAAAACTAATATAATTACCACCGGCATGAGCCACCAGAGTTTTCTTTTCCAGAGGAAAATGAGAAGTTCTCTGAATATACTAAGTCTGGATAAAATCCTTTTCCCTCTTCCCATTCGTTTTATTCCTTAGAGGATCTAATTTACTTGAATTATTCGCGCTTCAATGCTCATTTTCTTATCAAATAATTTTCAAGCACAAGCACATCGATCCCACTGCTGCTGAAAGTTTGGTACGCATCGGCCGGAGAGCTTACGATCGGCTCGCCTCTCAAATTAAAAGACGTGTTTAGAAGCACAGGAATCCCTGTGGCCTCGCCAAATTTTTTCACAATTCGATAATAGCGAGGGTTCCATTCTTCTCTTATCGTTTGAAGCCTTCCTGTCCCCATGTGATTGACCGCATTTATCGTCTCACCCTTCGATTCTTTGAAGGGCAAGACTAAAAGCATATATCTTGCGGCAAACTGCTGGGCGAGTCCGTCTCCTTGGAAAAAATCCTCTGCGTTTTCTTCTAATATAACGGGAGCGAAGGGTCTGAAAGGCTCGCGAAACTTTATTTTGACATTCACGAGATCTTTCATCTCCTCACTTCTCGGGTCTGCCAAAATACTTCTGTTCCCCAATGCCCTTGGCCCCCACTCAAACCTGCCCTGGAACCATCCCACAACCTTTCCATCCACGATGTCATCCACCACTCGATCCAAAAGTTTTTCATTGTCCGGGAAATATTCATGGGAAATATCGTTTCTCTCTAGGAATTCTTTGATCTCCTCCTCCGAGTATCCCTTTCCCCAATACGCATGCTCGAGCACGAAAGTCCTTGGGTTCCCTAATACTCCATGATAAACCTGCATGGCTGCGCCTAATGCCCCTCCCCCATCTCCAGCCGCTGGCTGAATAAAGATCTTTTCGAATGGCGTCTCACGCAGAAGTCGCCCGTTTGCCCTAGAATTTAATCCCACTCCTCCAGCAATACAAAGATTTGTTTTTCCTGTCTCTTTGTGCAATGAATTGGCCAATTTTAATAAAATTTCTTCTGTGACAAGTTGTACACTCGCAGCAATATCTGCATAGTGCTCGTTAGCACGGCAGAGCTCCTGATAATTGGATGGTTTCTCACCAAAATACGAAGGAAATCTTGTGTGAGATGTGAAAAAATTCATCTCTGGATCTCTTGGTTTTCCGAATAGGTCTTCAAATTTGGTGCTATACGCTCTTTCATCAGAATAATGATAGGAGAAATAATCCATATTCATCCAGAAAGAACCATCCGAAGCGATCTCAATGAGATTGTCATAGATCTTGTCCACATATTTTGGCTCACCATAGGGCGCCATACCCATAACCTTATATTCCCCGTTGTTCACTTTGAAGCCTAAAAAGGCCGTAAACGCACTGTAGAGAAGACCCAGAGAGTGAGGAAATTTTATTTCTTTTATGAGTGCTATTTCAGTCCCATTCCCTACTCCCAAAGTGGCAGTTGTCCATTCTCCGACTCCATCCACTGTAAGAATCGCTGCTTCTTGAAAAGGAGATGGATAGAATGCACTGGCTGCATGGGAGAGATGATGCTCTCCGAATAGAATCCTTTTATCTTCAATATTCAGCTTATCTTTTAAATGACTCTTCACCCAGAGTTTATCACCGAGCCATGTGATCATGGCTTCCCGGAAGACATTCCACGACCTGGGGAAATTTTGTAGAGTGGTCATCAAAATGCGTTCGAATTTATGGAACGGTTTCTCATAAAACACCACATAGTCTAAATCCTTACTTGCCAGGCCTGCAAAATCCAGACAAAAATTGATGGCATTTTTAGGAAAATCAAAGTCATGTTTCACCCTCGTGAATCGTTCTTCTTCTGCGGCGGCTACAAGTTTCCCATCTTTTATCAAAGCGGCAGCCGCATCATGATAGTAACAGGAGATTCCCAATATATACATCAGAATTGCCTCCTGTATTGTTCCAATTCATTCTTTATTTCTTTTTTGGGAATCCACCAAGATGTGCGGCTTTGATATTTTATATTTAATGGATCGGAAAACACTTTAACAGCTATCGCATAAGGGGAAACAAGAATAAAAAAGAATAGAGAAAGAAGGATTCGACTCTGAAAGCTTCCCATCCTTTTTGAGAAATCGTTCCAACTCTGCCATATCTTTTCAAAAACATTTGCTGGAGTTTTTGGGAGATCTTGTTGACTTACGCTCTTTTCTTCAGGTAATTTTCGCAATGAGACGGCAATAACACCTAAAATAATGGATAGAATCAGCCATATAAGAATCAAGAGCCATTTATTGAGATCCTGTGTTATTCTTGAATAAATTGCTCCTGCCCAGATTGCTGCCACCAAGACCAGGTCAATAATTTTGGGTTTCAGATCAACATCCTTCCCAGCTTTACTTGCAGAACCGCCAGAATAGCCAACGAGAGATAATAGAATAAGAGCAATAAAGGAGAGGGTATTCATGTAAAAACTTATTCCTTCACAACTCCTTCAGTGCTGTATACTGTTCCTTTGGAAATTGTGAAATCCACTGCATTGATTTTTCCTTTACGCTCCACGCTTATAGCCAATTCGAGCTCCCACAGACCGGGTGCATAATCATACGGTCCATAAGATGTCGTGGTCGCTGGAAGATCATCTGACTTTGTTTCACCTGCACCTGCGAAGTACACACTGATATTTTGTGCGATGGGATCCGTATCCCATGTAAAGGTCGCAGGGCTGGTTATTGGCAGTTTGACGTCCGGCTCTGTGAAGCCGTTGTTCTGCGGAAATGGTAAAGGACTATCGGAGCCAGGTTCGCCGTACCATAATTGGATACTCTCGCTTCCCTCATCATAATTTGCAGTAATCGTGTAGAATCCATCTCCAAAAAGTTCGTATTCTAAATTCGCTATTGCAGCCAATGTCCAAACACCCTCATTCCCATCCAGTTCAAACCCACGGATGATCTCTATTCCATACTCAGGATCGATCTGGTCAATAGCCGCCCTGTCAGTTCTGCTAGCCTCAAAAGAAGCTCCGGAGGGAGTTGTGACCGTGAGAGATTTCACCATCACTCCGGCATCTTCCTTCGTTCTAACTGAAACGCGTATATCGTATTCATCAACTATTCCTTCTTCCTGATCAAGTTTAGTGTTGGTTGTGCCCAAATCGATCCGGGTGATAACCGACACCTCATTTTTCGTCCCTGAACATGCGGCGAATAAAAAGAGCAAGACGGATATCCAAAGTTTGATGTGTTTAAGCATTGTCCCTCCTTCTCACGAATTAAAAACACAAAGAGATTAAATTAATAGAGATATAATCATTACAATCAGATATTAATCGCCACTCCTTATACCGCCTGATTCTATATAATACATATGTGAAAATCAATAATTGCTACAAGGTCAAATTTCTATTATATTATTATGCGTTGTTTTCCCAGAAGTTAAAGAGAGACCCTCCACTCATGGAGAAACAAATATCACAAATGGAGGCAAACTAGGAGGTCGTCAATGGAGTATCGAACACTCGGCCAAAGAAGCTGGCCTCACTCCTGCTCAGCTGGGAGTTCTGTGGTGCAAGGACCAGCCGGGTGTGACCGCTCCTTTGATCGGCCCACAGAAAGTAGAGCATCTATACGACCTGATTCCCGTTTTGGAAAAAACCCTGTCTGATGAACTGAGGGAAGCGTGCGACAATCTCGTTCCTCCAGGGAGCGCTGTGGCTAATTTCCACAATACTGCAGGCTGGATGAAGGAGCAACTGCTGTAAAATACTGGGATTAAATTTATACAGAGGGCTAAAATTTTTTCGTTTTTAGCTGCAAGGCGAGAATAGGCATTCGATACAGAATTTTTGGACAAACCAAGGGAACAATATAAAAACAAAATTATTATGGAATCCC
>WTAW01000103.1 GCA_013139435.1 Candidatus Aminicenantota bacterium
TGAATTCACCGCCTCAAGTGTTTGAGGCGCGAGTGCCCGATGCGGTAAAAGGCGTGGATTATTTTGTGACAACGCCACAACTTCGAGTGCAGGAGGAATACGACCGAAGCTTCGATGACCTTAAAGTGGGAGATTCGTTAACACGCACAATAACTATGATCGCGGATGATTCGGTAGGCATGCTGCTCCCACCTCTGGATTTTGGCCTCACAGAAGGCTTGGGTGTGTATCCTGCTTCCCCACGGATGGAGGATGAAAGCAACAGAGGGGTTTACACCGGAAAGCGCTTCGAATCCGTGACTTATGTCATGGAGAAGGAAGGTGATTACACGTTGCCAGAGATCACAATCCACTGGTTCGACCTCCAGAGCGAAGAACTAAAAACAGAGACTCTGTCAGCCGTAGAACTCTCTGTGGCTGTAAATCCGGACCTGGAGCAGGAGATGTTGACCTTTCTTGAGGAAGAAGATGTAGAGCCTGAGGAGGAAATTGCTGCCACCCAAAAAAGGTCTCTCGATTTTAAAAGTCTTCTCTATCTTATCCTGGCACTTGCTCTTCTATTTGCTGCTTTATGGATATTCCTCATCCCCTACCTGAAACGATGTGTGGCATGGTGGAAAAGACGAAGATCGATCCAAGCGGAATCAGAAGAGGCCTATTTCAAACGTTTCCGCAAATCCTGTAACAAAGACGATCCCAAAGAGATCATGCAGGGTCTTCTGACTTGGCTGGACAAAATCTATCCCGGACCTGGAGCCGCCACTATTGACGATTTCGTACGACGGGCCGACGACCTGGAGCTTCAAGCCTTGGCAGCGGGACTGAAGGATGAGCTGTACGGAAAATCAGACATCGATGAATCATACACAGAGTGGTCAGCAAGGGATTTCTATCGAACCGTATCTCAAGCAAGAAAACGGCTTATGAAAAAAGAAAAAGGTAAAGTGAAGCCTTTTGGATTGCAGCCGCTCAATCCATAATATTTTTTTGGATATTACATTCCATTTTGTACAAAACTGAAGATCGATAGTTTTAGGTTGAATAATAGGCATCATTGACAAAGAGGATGATACCGTTCTTTTTTCCAGTCGTTGACTTTGTTGTTTTGACAGTGATAAGCTCATTTCAGGATTTCAACGGATGCAAATTGCAGAAAATGGTTAGGGATTTGGAGCAAACCCAAAAAGGAAATCCCTGTAAATAATATTGAAGTATTTTGCAAAAAATGCTATATTTTCAAATCAAGGTTTATTATCTAACCTGGATTATTCGCGAGTTGAGATTACCAGAGGTGAGAGGCACAGAGGATAAAGTTTGGTTGATTAGGTCGGGTCGGTGGTATACCACCGCAAATCCTTTGTAACAAAGCGCCTCCCAACCCACCCTATTATAAAGGACAGCTCGCTCAAAGGGTAAAAAATGTCGACAACAAAAAGAAGTGGTATTGTGTCCGAAGTAATCAAAATGCTGGCGGCGGCGGGAGTTTTCTTCCTGTTGATGCCTGTTTTTGCTGAGCCTCAATCGGATCTTTCCGGGGAGCTGAAAACCGGACGGGAAATCTACCTGAAGGCCTGCGCCGGCTGCCATGGTGCCGACGGCAAAGGGCAGCCGCAGAGCCGTGTCGGTTTCGATACGCCCATCCCTGATTTTACCGACTGCGACTTCGCCTCACGCGAGCCGCAGGCCGATTGGGTGGCCATCGCTCACCAAGGGGGGCCTGTGAGGGGGTTTTCCCGGCTAATGCCTTCCTTCGGCAGGGTGCTCAAGGTGGAGGAGCTGGAGCTGGCCGTCCGCTACATCAACACCCTTTGTACGAATAAGAATTGGCCGCGGGGAGATCTGAACCTGCCCCGGCCGCTTTATACAGGAAAGGCATTTCCCGAGGACGAACTTGTTGTGAGCGTGGCTGCCGATGAGGATTGGAGTAAAATAACCAACAAAATCGTTTACGAGCAGAGATTCGGGGCCCGCAACCAGTGGGAAATTGTCTTCCCCTTCGGGTGGAACAAGATGCAGGACCCCAACGGGCCGGACAGCGGGACCGACTGGGGCTCCAGCCTCGGCGACATCGCCCTGGCGGTCAAGCGCGCCTTCTATCACAGCGGCGAGCGCGGTTCCATCTTCAGCGCCACGGCTGAATTAATACTGCCCACCGGCGATGAAACCCGGGGCTTCGGTAAAGGTACTTTCGTTCTGGAGCCCTTCCTCACCTACGGCCAGATTCTTCCCTCCGACTTTTTCTTCCAGTCCCAGCTAGGATTGGAGCTTCCCTTTCAAAGTGATAGGGCGAAAAAAGAGGCCTTCCTCCGCATGGCTCTGGGGCGCACATTCACCTCTGGTCCCTGGGGGCGGGCCTGGTCGCCGATGATCGAACTTCTCACAGCCAGAGAGCTTAAAGGAGGGGCAAAGATTCACTGGGACGTGGTGCCGGAAATTCAGATAACCCTCAACACACGACAGCACATCATGTTAAATTTCGGCGTGCGCATACCCATCAATGACAGGGAAAGGCGGCCTGTACAGTTTATGGCCTACATTCTCTGGGACTGGTTTGACGGCGGATTCTTCGAAGGATGGTGAGAACAATGAAAATTAAGCATATGCTCTTGTCGTCGCTGGCTGCGTTGATATTTATCGGAGCCGCGGCTGTTCCTCTCCCCCAGCTTTTTGTCACATCGGACCAGTGCATCTCCTGCCACAACGGTCTGATCTCCCCCAAGGGCGAGGATGTCTCCATCGGAGGAGACTGGCGCTCCTCCATGATGGCCAACGCTTCGCGTGATCCCTACTGGCACGCCGCCGTCCGCCGGGAGATCCTTGTCCGCCCCACGGTATCGTCGGCCATCCAGCATGAGTGCTCCGCCTGCCACATGCCCATGACCCGCTACATGGCCAAAATCCGTGATGAGAAGGAATCTGTCTTTGATCACCTACCCATCATGGGGGCGGAATCGGATGCGGATCTCCTGGCGGCTGACGGGGTCTCCTGCTCCATGTGCCACCAGATCCGAAAGGACAAATTGGGCGAGATGGAGAGCTTCACTGCCGGATTTGTGGTGGACAACGGGGCACCTCTGGGCGAACGCAAGATCTACGGCCCCTTTGATGTGGACGAGGGGAGGAAAGCCCTGATGCGGTCATCCTCCCAATTCCAGCCTGAGAAGGGCGATCACATCCAGAGCTCCGAGCTCTGCGCGAGCTGCCACACTCTCTTCACCCATGCCCTCAACGACAAGGGAGAAGTGGTCGGCGAGATCGCGGAGCAGGCGCCCTACCTGGAGTGGAAGCACAGCTCCTATTACAGAAGCCAGGGCTGCCAGTCCTGCCACATGCCCATCGTCGAGGGCGAGATGCCCGTCACCGGGGTCATGGGGAAGGACCGTGACCAATTCTCCCGCCACGTCTTCAAGGGCGGAAATTTCCTCATCCCCAGAATCCTCAACAAGTACCGGAACGAGTTGGGAGTCAAAGCCCTGCCGCAGGAGTTGGATACAACCGCACGAAGATCCGCGGAACATCTGGAAAGTGCCGCGGCGAAGATCTCCATCAAGGATGTAACAGTAACCGACGGCCGGCTCTGCGCCGAGATCCTTGTGGAAAACCTGGCGGGACATAAGCTTCCCTCCGCCTATCCGTCGCGCAGGGCCTGGATTCACTTCCAGGTGATTGACGACCAGGGGAACACCCTTTTCGAATCGGGCCGCCTGAATCCGGACGGATCCATCACGGGCAACGACAATGATGCGGATAAGGACCGATACGAGCCTCATTATACCGCCATCGACAGCCCCGAGCAGGTCCAGATCTACGAAGATATCATGGGCGGGCCTGACGGAAAGGTGACCACTGTGCTTCTTACAGCGGTGCAGTATCTGAAGGACAACCGAATGCTTCCGGACGGGTTTGACAAAAGCAGCGCCCCGGAGGACGTGGCGGTCCGCGGCGCAGCCGAGGCGGATTCCGATTTCCAGGGTGGGCGGGACAGCGTCAACTATGAAGTTCCCGTAACCGGCGGCCCGGGCCCTTTTACGGTTCAGGCCGAGCTCTGGTACCAGCCCATCGGCTACCGTTGGGCGCACAACCTGGCCCAGGAAGAGGCCTTTGAAATCGACCGGTTTGTCCGCTATTTCAAAGACTTTGCCGATTCCTCGGGAATTCGACTGGCCTCAGTCAAAAAACGAATAGATTAGGTCAGTAGAAACAAGAACGAGCGCTTGAAAATGGGGACAGCTATACATTTAGGGAAGTACAAAGGCAAAGTGAAGCCTTTCGGATTGCAGCCACTCAATCCATAATATTTTTTTTATGGATATCACATTTGAGTTCGGTTAACATGGATGACAAAGTGCTAACCTGGACTATTCAGGCTAAGAGATGGGATGGAAAAAAAAGACAAGAGAAAGATTGGGATAAATTGTGACGAGAGGATTATAAACTGCAAATAAGAGCGCTTTTGTTCAAAATAATTTCAGCCCTCCTGATGATTCTTGTGCTCATCAGCAACACTCTTTTTGCTCAAGTGGAGCCTGAAAGCCTTTACGGCAAGATCATTAAGGAGATCATGATCGAGGGGCTCAAGCGCACAAAAGAATATATCGTCACTCGAGAGCTGATTTCTAAAGTCGGCGAACCATTGCTCAAGGAAAACCTGGAAAGAGAACACCAAAGGCTGGAATTGCTGGATATTTTCAGCGAGATCACAATCACACCCTCTGCTCAAGACGATGGTGTTGTACTGACTTACAGTTTTGTGGAAACATTTCCCTTCCTTCCCTCCATCAGTATCCAGATCACGGATGAGAACGGGATCTCTGCGGGTGGTGGATTAAAATCACCGAACCTACTCGGAAGAGACATCTTCTTTTCCGGACGTCTACTACTAGGAGGAGCCACCACAGTGGAGTTGTTGTTGGAAAATCCCTGGGTTACCGGAAATCATCTGGGATATAAGATGGAATACTACCATCGCGAGCGCGAAAACCAGATTGCCAACTTTAATGAGAAAGCCGATGAGTTTTATCTGAGTATCGGAAGCTATCTTGGAGAACATGGCCGGATTGGAGGAAGGTTCGAATTCCTCAGCATTCGAAGTGATACGGATGGCGCCACGCTATCACCCGATAATCATGACGAAGTATCTAGATTCGCCTTACACCTGGGATATGATAACCGTGATGCCTTCAGTGACACCCATAGAGGTTGGTGGAATGATCTCGCCTTCTCAAGGGAAATGAAAATATTCAATTCCGACACCGACTTCTACCAGGTGGATCTGGATATCCGACGGTATATCCCCCTCGCGGATGGGCACACTCTGGCCCTTTTTTCGTTGACGACCCTACGGACAGGCACTGTGGGAGAGGACGTTGCTCCTTGGCAACTTTTTGGGATCGGGGGGACAAACACTGTTCGCGGATGGGAGTATGCAGCGAGAACCGGAAAAAATCAGTTCATAAACACCCTGGAGTATCGGTTCACCATTTTAAAATCCAGGCTTATCATGCTGCCGTTCAATATCCCTTATAAGGGAGGCATACACCTGGCTGTTTTTGGGGATTTGGGTATCGGA
>WTAW01000361.1 GCA_013139435.1 Candidatus Aminicenantota bacterium
TTTATTGGTATGAATTATCTTTTATAGCACAGAGAGGCTTTATTATCAAAAATCCTGTGTAGGGTCCGTTTCCCGAACGGACCGTTTGGGAAACGGTCCCTACATCTCACAGAAAAGGGGACAGTCCCCTTTTTCCAGGGGTGAAGCAAAAAGGGGACTGTCCCTTTTTTTATTCAAAACGGAGATTGATAAATCCGGACTTTATGGACTGTTAGGAAATAGTATGAATAATTTTAAAATTATGTTGAACTTTTTTTTGAGTTGCGCGTATTGTATAATATGAATACTATTAATCGAATACTAATAGGTGAATATAACTGAGAGGAGGATTGATATGAACTACCTATCCAGGATCGAGGAAATACTCCTTCTGGCTATCTGGAAGTTGAAAAACAATGCCTATGGGATTTCGATCCGAGACCAGGTGGAGAAAGACACGGGTATCGAGTGGATGTCGGGCGCCATCTATGCGCCCCTGAGTCGCTTGAAGAAGAACGGCTATGTCGAAACCTACCAGGCCAAAGGCTCCACCGAAAAGGGCGGGCGGCCGCGGATCTACTACAAGCTCTCCTTTCTCGGGATGAAGAAGCTCGTATCCATACAGGAAGTGAACAAATCTGTTTGGTTGGGTGTGCCCAACCTCAAAAATAAAGCCAACTCATGATAGATAAGGAATTCCGATTCTCCCGTTTTGCCAGATTCCTTCTGCGGCATTATGCCGATGAAGAGATGCTGCTCTCGGCGGAAGAAGACCTGGCCGCACGGTATCGACTGACATTAAAGGAGAAAGGAGTCTTTCGGGCTCGCGTCCAATCTGTTTTACAGACGACCTCCCTATTCTTTTCATTTTTTATCGAAACACTCATTTGGAGGATGACGATGTTCAGAAGCTATCTGAAAGTGGCGCTTCGGGCGCTTAGAAGGCAAAAAGGTTATTCATTCATCAATATCATTGGGTTGACCATCGGTATGGCCTGTTTCATTTTGATCGGACTCTGGGTGAAGGATGAATTGAGTTTTGACCGTTTTCACGAGAAAAAAGACAGGATCTTTAGGGTTGTGAACAAAACACAAGACGGCGATTTTATCCCCAGTCCAACCTACGCTCTGGCGCCAGCATTAAAATCCCTCTACCAGGAGGTCGAAGAGTTTGCCCGGGTCTGGCCCTGGTATGGATCGCTCGTGACCTACGGAGATAAAAAGTTCGAGGAGGACAACATCTGTCTCACGGATCCCGGCTTTTTCCGGATGTTTTCTTTCCCATTCATCAAGGGTGACCCGGATATTGCCCTCAAAGACAGAAACGCCATCGTCATCACAGAATCCACAGCCCAAAAATATTTCGGAAAAGAAGATCCGATCGGTCAAGCGCTCTATCTGGCCCGAGAGGATACGGATTTTACAGTGACTGGGGTTATCGAGGATATCCCGAAGAATTCCCACATTCAATTCGACCTCGTGACCAGAGTGGAGCTTCTGGGAGAGGACCGGCTGGCCCGGTGGGAGGAATGGATGGGTCCCTGTTATATTCTTCTGAGGCCGAACGTGTCGGTTGAGGCCTTTACCGCTAAGATCGAGGACATCTACAGGGAGAACGAGGACCCTGAAGCGACATATTCTTCGGTCCTCCAACCTTTGACAAAAGTCCATCTGTACGAACGTGTCCGTCCTGGCAGCATAAAAAAAGTCACCATCTTCTCTGTCATCGCTATCTTCATTCTGCTCATGGCGTGCGTGAATTTCATGAATCTGACCACAGCACAGTCTTCCCGGAGAGCCAGAGAAGTGGGAATGCGCAAAGTTATCGGTGCCATGCGGTCGCAGATCATCAGACAGTTCCTTTGGGAGGCTCTACTGGTGGCCTTCCTCGCGCTAGCGCTGTCTCTGCTCCTGGTGGAAATTGCCCTTCCACAGTTTAACCTCTTTACCGGCAAATCGTTAACACTCCTCTCCAAGGCCAACTTATCTATCATCCTTACTCTACTTTTTGTGACCGTTGTGACCGGCTTGCTTGCAGGAAGTTATCCAGCGTTTTTTCTCTCATCGTTCCAGCCGGTCCAAACATTGAAGAGTCAGGCTAGATTTGGCGCTAAAGGCTCTGGAATGCGTAGCCTCTTGATCGTTTTCCAGTTTGTCATCTCCGTGGGTCTTATCGTATGCACACTTGTCGTATCCAAACAGCTGCGGTTCATCCAAAGACACGATATCGGTATCGATCGGGAAAATGTGGTGATCCTCATCAATAATCCAGCCTTGCAGACAAAATTCGATGCCTTCAAGAATGAACTTCTGACCATACCGGGGATCAAGTATGTGACAAGCGCTGCCCAAGGACCGACGAATATCGGCCAGAGTATTTCCATCGACTGGGAAGGCAACCCAGACGAAGATATGCTGGGTATTGACTACACTGTTGTCGACTACGATTTTTTCAAAACCTTCAACATGGAGATAACACAGGGGAGGGGCTTCTCTCAGGAATTCGCGACAGATATAAAGGATGCCTGTGTCATCACTGAGACGACTGCTTTGCGAATGGGACTGGAGAATCCCATCGGGACGGTTGTACACATGGCCCACCCGGCTTGGCCCGAATCTTTCCGAAGAGCGCATGTCATAGGGGTTGTCAAAGATTTCCACGCTCGCACTCTCCACAATCCTCTAAGGCCTTTTGTTTTCAGGATGTACAGGCCCTGGCATACCTATGTCTTTATCAAGATCGAGGGAACCCGGGTTCCGGAAACGCTGGCAAAGATCGAATCAACCTTTAAATCTCACACTGAGGGTTATCCCTACCGCTACTTCTTCTATGAGGACTTTTACGACAGACAGTACCAACCAGAATGGCGGCTAGGCCGGCTGTTCAACGGTTTCAGTCTGCTTTCAGTAATCATTTCGTGTTTTGGACTTTTTGGGTTGGGTGCGTACATGGCGGAGCAAAAGACTAAAGAGATCGGCATCCGGAAGATTCTGGGAGCTTCTATTCCCGGGATCGTCACACTCACCGCAAAAGAATTCATCAAATGTATAGCCATAGCGAATCTGATCGCCTGGCCATTAGCTTACTTGGTGATGAGGGGATGGCTCCAGGATTTTGCCTATAAGGTCAGTGTGGGTCCGTTGATATTTATTCTAGCTACAGGATTGACGATGTTCATCGCATTTGTAACGGTCAGCTACCACTCCATCAAGGCTGCACTGGCAAATCCGATAGACTCTCTCCGCTACGAATAAAAAAAAGGGGACGGTTCTATTTTTGTAGGGTCCGTTCCCCGAACGGACCGTTTGGGAAACGGTCCCTACATCTCACAGAAAATAGAACCGTCCACTTTTTTTAACTTTATTTAAAGATTATGAGGTTGT
This sequence comes from Candidatus Aminicenantota bacterium, assembly GCA_013139435.1. Taxonomy (GTDB): domain Bacteria; phylum Acidobacteriota; class Aminicenantia; order Aminicenantales; family Aminicenantaceae; genus WTAW01. The sequence continues at coordinate 3,364 of WTAW01000361.1, forward strand.
GACTTTTAAGACCTTGATCACAGGCCTGAGAGTGAATTCGTTCTTTTTCCCTTTTTTATGGAACTTAACCGATTTTTCTGCGTCAAAATCCAGGGTAACCTGCGTCTTGCCATCTTCCTCGATCCACATCTGGATGGGAATTTTAATCTCGCCACTGGGTATCTTCAACGCATATCCCACATCCACGTCGCCTTCATCGATAACAACCCTCCCCGATACAACAGAAAGCCGGATCTGGTTATAATGACCGACGCTTAATTTTTTCTCAACGATAAGCTGCGGATTTCTTTTCAGCCTCAATAGATCAAATTCCCGGATCCTCTCTGAAAGAACCTTCCAACCCTCCTCAGAAGCCATGTGGACTCTAATTTGATCGATCGTGAC
>WTAW01000016.1 GCA_013139435.1 Candidatus Aminicenantota bacterium
AGACAGAGGATGTGGACGGCGATGGTGAGCTTTCGACCATGTTCATCGAAGACCCGAAGGGGGATTACAAATTATCTCCGGACAAACGGCAATTTGTTAGAGTTGAAGACGAGAAGGAGGAAGTTCGGCGTTTCCGGAGGATCGGGGAAGAAGGATATGACAATGATGGCGATGGCATGATCAATGAGGATGACATCGGTGGGCCTGATCCGAACAGGAATTATCCTTATGGGTGGAATCTTAAGGATGGAAATCCCTATCCGATGTCCGAGCCTGAGACACGGAATGTATATGAGTTTCAGATAGCACATCCCAATATCTATGCCAGCTTCCACTATCACAATACGGGACGGTTGATCATGTTCCAGGCGCCGCCGGCAAAATTAAGCCGAACTCAGCCTACGCAGATGAGTCAGCGCATGCAGGAATTCGAACGGAGGCGCAGGGAGGAGATGAAGAAGGCGAACAAGTATGTCCAGTTTTTCGATCGTGAGGTAGATGAGAAATACCAGCACGACATGGATGTTCAGACAGATATCGCGAGCATGGGAGCGAGGATCTTGAAGAATTACCGTCCGACTATCGCGGGTTTAAGCGGCCAGGCTCCTGCCGCCACCTATTACATGCTCGGCATCTATGCTTATCTAATTGAGCTTTGGGGATCGCCGGACTTTGAAGCGGATGAGGATGGTGACGGTCGAGTATCCAGTGATGAATATCTCAAGTGGATCGACACTGAACTAACTGGGGAAGGCTGGATTTCGCCCCATAAATTCGATCACCCCGATTTAGGAGAGATATGGATCGGTGGCTCGCTCAAGAAGCATTTACGCAGAACACCTCCGGCGCGATATATCGAGATGGAAGCGATGAAGAACGCCCAATTCGTGATGTACTGTGCCAGTCAGTTCCCCAAGGTGGAGATCGATGACGTGAGCGTTACGCCGGTTACAGAGGACCTGTATTGGATTGAAGTGACCGTGAAGAATGACAGAGTTTACCCGACGTCGTCGGACCGGGCGATTCAGCTCAAGAAAAATGTGAAGGATAAGATCTTTGTAGCCACGTCGAACAACTTATCCGTTGTGGACATTCCCGGGGAATCGACGATCGTCGACCAGACGGACAAGCTGGGGACGAGCCAGCCGATCACCAAAAAGCCTGCGGAATTCAGGCTCAAGGGTAAGGAAACAAAGGCGTTCTGTGCATTGATCAAAATGGATGGTTCAAGCGGCTGGGTAGAATTCCAGGTCAAATCCTTTCACGGCGGCAAGGACACAAAAAGAATAACTCTGCAAAAAAGATGACCGAAAAGGGGACAGTCCCTTTTTTTAAATCTTTACCGTATCTTTGGCTGTGTCCCAGTGGATGATCTTTTTCTTCTCGATCGAGAGATTGATCAGGTGGGCACAGGATGCGGCGTGGTGTCCCACAGTAGCATCTTCTTTTGTTGGAGTTCCATTTTTAACGGCATCAAAGAATTCAGCCAGATGAAGGGTTGTGTCATCTACTCCCTCTGAACGATAAGTCTCAGCGTCTGGGATCACTTTAGGATCTCTGGTCCAGGGCATTTCCCCTTCGCGGATTTTCGGATCTTCGTAGTAAGCTTCCTCAAGCTTTGAAGGCCAACTGTTCACGATCCATCCATTATCCTCGTTGACGATCTCGGGTGTAAAGATGAGTCTTCCTCCAGCCAATTCAAGAGATCCATCTGTGCCCATGAATTGAATGCCGCTGCCTCCTAACTTCTGATTATTAAAAGTGGAGCTGATGCTGATCATAAATCCCTCTGGATACTCGAGAGATGCATTGAGCGTATCCGGCACATCACGGCTTTCCTTCCAGCGGTACAATCCCCCCATGGCCATGACGTTTGTGCACATCTTAGCATCCATGATGTAATGGATGGTGTTGCAGAGATGAACAAAAAGGTCGGTGGCAATTCCTCCAGAATAATCCTTGTAACAGCGCCATCGAAAGAAACGTTCCAGGCTGAAACCATGCTTGGGTGCTGACCCGAGAAACATCTCCCAGTTCACTGTTTTGGGTGATGCATCGGGTGGAATTGGATAGATCCAAGCTCCGCTCGCTGTGTTCCGGTTGTAGTAGGCACGGACCATGGTAACCTGACCAAGTCGACCAGAGACCACAATCTCTTTCGCCTTTTGGGATAGAGCTGAACTGGAACCCTGGCTTCCGACCTGAAAAGCCACTTTATTCCTTTTTGCAGCATTAATGATCTGAACTCCTTCTTCCACTTTGTACGTCATCGGCTTCTCAATATAGATGTGTTTTCCAGCATTTAAAGCATCGATGATCTGGCGCTTATGAAGATGATCTGGCGTCGATATAACGACAGCATCGATACTTTTATCTGCGATGATTTCTTTATAATTCTTGTACTCTTTTGCACGGCCATCGGTTCTTTCTATAGCTCTTTCCACTCTGCCTTTGTAGGCATCACACACAGCGACGATTTCTGTGCCCTCTAATCGTTTAATGCTCTCCATAAGGTCCTGAGCCCGTGCGCCAACAGCAATCATTCCCACATTGATGGCATCATTGGGACTCGCTTTTGTTTTTTTATACTTCGCCCCGTCCGGTGCCATAGGAGAGCCCTTCATCCCCAAACCGAGAGCTGTCGCTCCCAAAGAACTCATAATAATAAACTCGCGTCGATTCAGTTTTTTTTCATGACTCATGACTCCCCTCCTAATATTTTTATCAAATGTTTAACTTCTCCATATCCTACTATTTCTTTCTTATAAAAATCTATATCAAGCTTAATTTTGAAAAAGAAAATTGAATACAAATACAGAAATGGAGGATAAACAACATAAGAAACGGAGAAGCTTAAAATGACTTTTTCGGGGGCAAAATGGGCCTTCTAAGACAATTATTTGAGGCAAAATCTTGGATTATTTCTTTATAATCAATAAGTTAGCGTGGCCTGTCCCTAATAATTTAGTTCAGGTTTGACGTAGCGGAGGGGCAGGTATTTGGGATTCCACATGGCATTTGTGATCATTGCGAACAATCGATCGTCCTCAACTCTAAGCCCCAATCCCGATTCTCGGGCTACTTTGGCAACGGACATTGCCACCTGTGCCGAGACATCTCGAATATCCGTGATCCGCGGCAGAACCTGGCCTGCCTTGAGCTCATCCTCCTTGACCATCTCACTCACAGCTCTCGAAGCGGCCATAAACATCTGATCTGTGATAAACGGAGTGCCCGAGACCAACGCACCCAGCCCCATTCCCGGGAACACAAAAAGGTTGTTGCACTGGGAGATCACTCTCTCTTTCCCATCCACATAAACCGGAGGGAAAGGACTTCCCGTCGCACACAATGCTTTTCCTTTTGTAGCCTGCATGGCCAACTCGGGTGTGCACTCCGACTTCGCTGTGGGATTGGACAGAGGGAGGACAACCGGCATCTCGGTATTCTGGGACAAAGCGGCCAGAACCTCCTCAGAAAAAGCACCCGGTTGTCCTGTCACTCCGATCAGCACAGTGGCCTTGCTATTGATGATCGCATCTAAAAGCGAGATGTGATTCTTGTCCTGGACCTTCCACTCAGCGACCAATTCCCGAGATTTTTTCCAGGGCTCCTGCTCTTCGGTCACAGTCATTCCTTCCAGAAGTAGCCCGTCTTTATCGACACCAAAAATCTGGTTCCTGGCTTCCTTCTCGCGCACTCCTTCCTCTAAAAGGCCGGCCAACAACTGGTTAGCGATGCCGACTCCGGCCTGACCTTGCCCAAAGATGACGATCCTCTGGTCTCTCAATCTCTCTTCCTTTATCTTCATTGCAGAGAGAATAACCGCAGTAGCCACAGCACCTGTCCCCTGAATAACGTCATTAAAGGAACACATGCGGTTCCGGTACCTCTGGAGTAAAGGATAAGCATGGTGTTTTCCAAAATCCTCCCACTGGATCAC
>WTAW01000364.1 GCA_013139435.1 Candidatus Aminicenantota bacterium
CACAAGCTTGTCAACAGCCTCCAACTCTTTCGCTGGTGGGTTTTCCACACGCATCGGGAAAAGAGGTCTCTTCAATGCACGTTTCCGCCAGATCAGCATCAAGAACGATTCTGTGTTTATCGACACACTGGAGCCTGTGGATGTGGCTGGCCCCAATAAAGGGAAAACCTTTGTCGAAGCCTATCCCGATTTCGGTTCTGCCGATTGGGAGAGACTGTCCGCTCTATCTAGAAAGACCTGGGATTTTGATGCGGCCTTCAAGTACAGATTCTCCCTCAAGACAAAATTACGCTTGAAGTATGACTATAAGCGAGTGGACCGCGATCACTATGAGATCTCCACAACCAACAGCCATACGTTTACAGGGTACTTTAATTTCAAGCCTGTGAGACAGTGGAAGTTTGTGCTTAAAGGCGTGGTTAAGGTCACGGATAATCCCTTCACGAATCTCTATTCGGGTGTTGCTCCCCTTGTGCAGGACTATGCGGTCCCCGATCCGTTTGTTGGCAACCAGTTTTATGTTTTTCACTGGGCGATGGAGGCGCATCTCACCAGTCTTCCTACAGATATGCAGGAAGCCAAGGGAATCGTCACATGGAATCCAAGCTTTCGATTTTCCCTCTCTGCGGATGTTCGCTATCGCGCTGAACAGAACGACACGCTCAATTTCTCCACTTGGGAGAACAACACGCTCAGTACAGGCTTCAATCTTTGGTGGGCTCCTCTAGACAGATTGGATATTACGGGTTCCTGCTACTTCTATGGAGAAAAGTTGAATTCACTCTTTGCCATGCCCGTGCTCGAAGGATGCGGAGGTGGTATTATCGGAGGCTTCCCCGGGACTCTCACCGATCAGATGAAATATGACATCGACACACACACCGCATTTCTCAACTTCAATTATTCGGCTTCGGAAAGTTTTTTTCTTTTTGGAAGTTTCACCTACAACAATTCTCTCTCAGAAATGTCCGATATCACGTTGGATACCAATCAGTTGGATTTCATCCCCGACATTCCGATCAGCCCATTTGATTTTGAGGGCATCACAGAATCTGTAGAATATTCGAAACTGAGCATGAAACAGATTGTTGCGGACTTGGGTGCTTCTTATGCCCTTAACAAGGCTTGGTCCGTTAAAGGTATTGTCACCTACTACCTCTATGATGACCTGGCTCAGTATCTCTATGTCGATACTGGAGGAAATTCTCTCGGCTTCTATTTGGCCGCAGCTTGGAATTTCTGATCGTCTGACAAATCCTAATATCGGGAGGATCGTATGATCCTCCCTTATTTTTTATACGGCGATTATCCTATCGATTCAAGCTTTTTTATCAGGTCGCTTAACATCTCTTCTATATACATATAATTGTGAATTCCCGAGCTCCCATCCAGCTTGATGGTCTGCAAGGAGCGTTCGGTCTCCCGAAGAGTATTCTTTTCTTGCGCGGTCAGCTGAAGTTTTTTCTTTTCCTTAAGGAGAGATGTCAGAGTAAGGGAAAGCTCCTTCACCGATTTCTGCCATTCTGTAAACATCTCCATATAGTCCTCTTCATGGCAGTCGAGGCACTTCTTTTCATCAGACCTGAAGATGTTATTCTGATCATTGAGATGACAATCCGTACATTCTGCACCCGCTTCAAACATGATGTCTTGTGGAATTTCCAATCCGTTTAGAGTTCCCCCTTGATAAAAGGTTTTTTGGATGTTGTGGCATCTCGTACAATCTTTTCTTGAGTCTTTATGGTGACAGGTAGCGCAACCCTGCTTTGTGGCAATGAATTCGCCGTGCTTGCGGGCGTTCGAATGGCACGTGTCACATTGGATGTTCTGTTCGATGAGATGTTTTTTGTGAGGAAAATCAAGACCAAAGACATATGCATTGATCTCCTCGATCCCTTGATGGCAGTTAGAACATTGAGTTGGGATGTTTTTGGCCGGAGCTTCAAACTTTGGGGGCTTATAACGAGATTCAATGACGTTCAGCGCTTCAAGCATCTTATTGTAAGCGGCAAAAAGCAATTCTTGAGAGTAAGCGACATTGTGGACGCTCTTACCTTTATCCACAATTTCCATGTTGAAATACGCTTCTTCCATGAGTGATTCAGCATTCCTCTTGTTTGTATGCCTCGATCCATTGACTTTCTGCAATGTGGTATTGTAAGTGGTCCTGATTTGAAGCAGTTTTTTGTTTGTTGAGATTTCCCAATCCTTGAGGATTCGAGAAAAACCCTTACCATGACAGGACTCACAGGCTTCTGCCTCGGAAACGAATGTTTCTCCCTTGATGCCATCTCCTTTGGCTTCCTCGTGAAAGATGTGACAGCCTTTGCAGCTCAGGCCTTTCTCCAGCATGATGTTGGGCATGGGGTGAGTGACGCCTTTCCCCCCTTCTCCGAGATACAGCATTTTTTGAGGTTTATGGAAGTCCGTGTGGCAGGATTGGCAATCGGCGATTGTTTCGATATCTTTAATGATCTTGTGCTGAATTTCCATATGGCACTGGTTGCATTCGATCTTGTCTTCATAGATATGTTCTGTGTGCATCAAATCAGTGTTTTCATACTTTTCGAGCCTTTCTGTTTCCCAGTGGCACTTGTAACAGTTTTCCTTAGGAACTTCTCCATCTCCTATGATAGTGTTGCTGTGGCATTTATCACAGGTGAAACCGTTATCGAAAACGAGAGAGTGATTGAATCGAGCGGACTCATTGTTTACCAGAGTTTCTTTGGTGTGGCAATGCGCACAATCATCTATCTGGGGATAATGCTCACTTTTCTTGAAATGACAGATAAAACATGTGCTTTCAGTGACAGTGATATGCTCTCCTTGGACGATCTGAGAGTGACAGCTTGTACACTGTAGTCGTTTCCCCCTCTTTAGATCTTCGAAATGGATTGCGTGGTCGAAGACTACTTTTTTGAATTTTACCTGGCCTTCCAAAAGCCTTTTGTCGTGACAGCCTTCTGCTAAGCAGTTCTCATCGCGTATCTCTGCCCATGGTTTGGATTTGACATAAAGCTTAGTCCAGTAGCGACCCACCATGACAAGACCCTCGATCTTTTTTCTCAACACGGACCGGATTCCGCCAGATGGA
>WTAW01000260.1 GCA_013139435.1 Candidatus Aminicenantota bacterium
CTGGGCCAGACATTCGATCATACTATAGTCGACATAGAAAACTCTGAAAACGATTATCGGGTTGGAGATCTCATCGCTTTTGAAGTCGACTACACAGGTTTACTAGCGGCCAACACTTCAGAGGGTGTCAAGGTTGTGTTCGTTACAGATTAAAGTTTCTTTCCCTCTCGGTTTTCAGTCAGAAGCAAAAGCTTTCCGTGGAGACCGCCATTGTATTTGCTTTTTTCCACGCTTAATTTTCCGTTCACAATGATAAATTCTGTTCCAGTGCTGTATTGGCGTGGATTCGCGTATGTGGCGTTATCTCTGATGGTTTGGGGATCGAACACAATCACGTCCGCCTTATATCCCTCCATGAGCAGACCGCGATCCTTTAACTGGAGGTATTGGGATGGCAGAGATGTCATTTTCCGGACGGCTTCTTCCAAGCTTAGGACCTTTTCCTCTCGCACATACTTACGAAGAACCCGTGCCTGGCTTCCAAAACTTCGGGGATGGCCCGGTCTGGGACTTTCCATTTGATCCGGTACCGGGCGAGCTCCTCCATCGCTGGAAAACATGAGCCATTCATATGTCATCAATTTTTTCATGTCTTCCTCGGACAGAGCCCCGCATGAGAGGTACAGGTCGGGTTCTTCCACGACCAATTCAGCTGCAATGTCGAAAGCATCCCGCTGCTGCTCGAGCGCCAGGTCGGAAAGGATTTCATCGATCAGATGTGTGTTTTTTTTGGCTGCTACCACTGCATAACTGTCCCACCCCGATACGGCTATAGGGCTCGGATTGTGAGGAACGCCGAGAAGCACCGATCTCCTGATCTCTTCCCGTTTGGCTTTGTCTTTAAGGGCTTTTTCGAGTTCTTCGATATATTTTCGTTTCAAATCAGCCCTTTTTTCTTCCGTCAGTTCTTCATTGTTCATCTTGGCTCTCATCTCTGTAAACGGTTGCATGTTTTCGGGAAGCCGGAAACACGACCAGCCGGAGTTTGTCGTGATCGCTATAAGTGGCCCTGTTGCAGCCTTATCATAAGGATACATGTCCGCTGTGATGGGTATCCCGCTGTTTCTTGCGTCATTGATCACCTGGATGACTTCGTCCATCATCCCCCAATTATTCTTTCCGCAGATTTTGAGGTGCGATATATTGGCCCGGACTCCTGTCTCTTTGGCGATCCTGATAGTCTCTCTGGTCGCGTCCGGTACGCGGGCTACTTCGTTTCTCTGGTGACTTGCATAAACGCCCCCAAATTCGGAGACAACCTGTGTGACTGCGATAATTTCTTCCGTTGTTGCATACATGTCTGGAATGTACTCAAGGCCCGTACTCATTCCCCAAGCGCCTTCTTTCATGGCCTGGCGTACGATGGTCTTCATTTCCTCAAGCTCTTGAGGCGTGGGGTCGCGCGGCTCGTTGCCCATGACTGCCCGGCGTACGTCGCCAAACCCGATGAGATGGATCGCATTCGTGCCGATGCCCTGGCTCTCCCATTCAGCTTTGGTGTCGGCAATTTTATCGGTTCCACCTCCGCAGTTACCAGTGACAACTGTTGTTGTCCCTTGAATCAAGTAATTCAAATTCGCACACGATTCCTGTTCGCCCAAACCTCCATCACAGTGCGTATGCATGTCGATAAATCCAGGAGAAACAACGAGTGTTTCCGCATCGATAATCCGCTGAGCCGTTTTTCCTGACAGATCTCCAATTGCAACAATTATGTCTCCAGATATGCCAATGTCTCCTTGAAAACCTGGTTTTCCAGTACCGTCAACTATAGTCCCTTTCACAATCAGGATGTCAAAATCCTTCTTAACAGGACCACAGCATAAGAAAAGAAAACTCCAAACTAAAAGACTCCCAAATATGAAAAGACGTTTTCGCATAATTTTCCCTCTCTTTCTGGCGCGTGTCTATGTAAGACATGCGATCCCGAATGAATAAAAAAACCCTAGCATACCGAAACCTCAGCCATTTTCGAGGGCTGATTAGAACCCAATTTTCTCTTTGAACCGGCGGAGGGAGTTGATCTCAACCCCCAGAAGCTCTGCAATGTAAAACTTGGCCTCGATCCCCTTGACATAGCCGGGTGGAGGATTAATCAATCCCAGTTTTAAATCTTCTCTGCGTTCAGACATCACGAGTGGATCGCTGAGTTCGATGAGCGAAACGTTCAGTTTGCCGGCCACGTACTCTTTGGCTTCCTTGATTCTCATGCCCCGGGACATTTGCATGCGCGCCACCAGATCTCCGGCAGTGCGCATCCCGCCCATGCCCGACGCAATTGCGTGAGTCGCGGCCATGCCGAGAATATCTCCCACGCCCACCTACAAACCGTCGAGGCGAGTGATCTCAACCACGGCTTGTGACGCTCTCGAGACTGCATCAATGGGGACGAAAGGCGTCACTGGTAAACCCCCGACACCCATTCCCATGTTTGCATGAACTGGGATGTTCGACTGTTCCACACAGAACTTCAGAAAAGTGACAACACGTGCGACATTCCAAGCACAAGTTTTGCTCGTGTTCGTGTTAACGACGGGTCCGAAAATCGTAACTCCCGCTTTCTCGGCTAGCTGGACTTGTTGATGAGGATACAATCCTGCCAGCCGGACGTCCTTGTAGGTCAATTCTCCGTGCATACCCAGGACAAATTCACCCGACATACCCATCTCGACACACAAATCCGGATACTTCTCCTTCAGGATTTCCACTGCCCGCAGAGCGGCCAGAAAGTCAGGATCTCCTGCAGAACCTGTCGTATCGAAGTCGATGGCGTCCACGCCCGATTCATACAGCTCGCTCGCCACATACACCATATCTTTGACAGCATACTCCATAGCTTCTTCATGGGCCTGTCTGGCCTCCTCGATTTTGCCTGTGGCCATGAGTTCAGAGGGATTCTGGACCGGTCCCTCGGGCCGGTAGTACAGTCCCAGATTGGGCATGGCCCCGTAGAGTACGGGAATAGTTGTGATCAGCAGGGCTTGTTCCAGGACATTCCGCTCGTAGCTGATGACAGGTTTGACAGCTTTAAAGCTGTAATCGTTGTGTCCGAGTTCCACAGTATCGGCACCCAGCATTCTTTCGAACAATTGGAGTGATTGTGTTCTGTCTATTGGAGTGAGTGTGCGCTGTACTTCACCGCATGTGGAATCATAGGTGAAGATAACTTCGTTTCCCATTTCTACACCCACCGGCCGGGAAGGGGAACTGTAAATATCGAAAAGATGATCCAGTTCATCCTGGGTGAGCGCAGGGATTTTTCCTCTCTCGGCAGCATCTTGTGTGCCCTCTTCGAACTCTCGTCTGAGGTCGCTCTCTGTGATCTCCACGAGGGAGCCATCTCCCATTCTC
>WTAW01000265.1 GCA_013139435.1 Candidatus Aminicenantota bacterium
GATGGTCGTTATTCTCTTAAATATGGACTTCAGGGAGATACTTCTAGATTTCGTCTAGTTATATATGCCTTTCCCCCACAAGGTTCGGGTAGATTTTTTTTTGATGTCAGCATCACAGAAGAGCTTCAAATAATTAATTTTGAATTTCATACAAATTGAAATAACTTGTTAATATATTAACTAAGAGGGGAATGGGGATGATTTCCATGTAAGAGACGAGTTTTGGAAAAATAAAAAAAACCCGGTTCAGATCGAACTTGTCAAAGTCGATCTAAACCGGGTTGTGTGCTTCGAATAGAACCGGTTTAGTGGTCGGTTCGAACGGGTTTTTCTTTGATCGTTACCTGAGCGGCTTGTTCAACTTTGGACTTCTTCTTGGCGGAAAGCTGGATATCGCTTCTGTACTGGATCGCCTGGTCGAGCTCGCAGCCGGCGCAATTGAAGAGCCTGGTGCAGGAACGGTAAGAGAGATCTCCGCTCATGGTGTATTTGCAGCGGCTTTTTCCCAACAGAGAGTGGAGCTTTTCGAGATAAGGTTTGATCCTCTCATCATTCCGGAATTTCTCTTGCTTCATCATCGCATCATGGAATTTACATCCGCGTTCGCATGTGTAGCCCATGTCACAGGCGCGCTGTTTGGCAATACCGGCTTGTGACCAGATGCAGGGCGTGGGAAGAATCTCTTCTACGGGTTCTTCAACAACGGGGGTAGGAACAATATCGACCTCAAAAGATTGCCGGATCAAGGTTTCGAGATAGTTGAGCTCAAATGGTTTTGTCAGATAATCAATGGCGCCCCCTTGCCTGGCTTGTGTTTCTGTCTCGAGCGAGGGATAAGCAGTGATCATGATAACCTTTGCCTGCGGGTTTTTCTCTCTGACTTCTTTCAGGACCGAAAGCCCATCGCGGCCGGGTAATCTAAGATCGATGATCATGACGTCGTAGTTATTAAGATTAAATTTTTCTAACGCTTTGTCCCCGTCTTGGGCTGTGTCAACGGTGTGACCCTCTCCTGAGAAATAATCCTCTAAAGCATCACGCATGATGTCTTCGTCTTCGATAACTAACATCGTTTCTTTTTGCATTCTATGCCTCCTATTATTGCTTTTATCCTATTTCCTCCAGCACAGTTTTAAAAAGTTTAACTGAACTGTTTGGTTTAATAAGCGCATCACGATCCACTATAGAGCAAGTCATGTGCCAAGTTCGGTAAAATGGGGTAAATAAAATTAAAATGTTTTCTATTTAGTTGATAACAAATGGTTTATAATTTTATGCGATGGGGATCACAAGAAACCAGAAAGAGAAGGAATTGTCTATTAATTAGACTTTAGCTGTCTAATTTATTGACAGCAAAATTGTATTTTTTCAGCTTGTTATAGAGGGTCATCCGCTGAATGCCCAGAATCTTCGCAGCCTGAGAGATGTTACCGTCGGTTTCTTCAAGCACGTTTAAGATGTGGCATTTCATCACGGCATCGATGGTTTTTTCCTCCAATGGACACGGGTAGACTATGTCTTGCGGAAGTTCAGCTAGGGTGATTCTGTTACTTTTGGAAAGGATCACACCGTGCTCGATCATGTTTTCCAACTCCCGAACGTTCCCGGGCCAGGAGTAGTACAGCATAAATTCAATGACTTCAGGGGAAAAATCCCTTTGACCCTTGTTATTCTCTTCCGTATATTTTTTCAAGAAAAAATCAGCTAACAGGAGGATATCCTCTTTTCTGTCTTTAAGGAATGGGAGTTCGATGGACACGACCTTTAATCGGTAGTAGAGGTCCTCTCTAAAATTTCCCTCCTTCACCTGAGCTTTGAGGTCCTTATTGGTCGCAGCGATCACGCGGACATCCACGGCGATTTCTTCGTTTCCTCCCACTCTTGTGATCTTTTTTTCCTCCAATGCCCTGAGGAGATGGACCTGTGTGTTGGCGTTGACCTCTCCTATTTCATCAAGAAAAATCGTGCCGTTGTGGCCAGCTTCAAATTTGCCCTTCTTTTGTCCTATTGCACCCGTGAAGGACCCTTTTTCATGTCCGAAGAGCTCAGTCTCCAACAGGCTCTCCGGGAGAGCGGCACAGCTCGTGGCGATGAAGGGTTTGTTACGGCGTCCACTGAGATGATGGATCGCACGGGCAACAACTTCTTTACCCGTGCCGGTATCTCCAGTGATCAGCACCGTCGCACTCGTAGGCGCCACTGTCTTTACAAGCTCGATGATCCTCAGCATCTTAGGGCTCTTAGCGATGATCCCTCCGAACTGGAATCGATCCTTGATCTTCTTCCGGAGAGAGATGTTCTCTTCGACCAATGCCTGATGTTCCACCAGATTTTTTATAAGATGTTCCACTTTTTCAGGACAGAAAGGTTTTTCGATATAATCGTACGCCCCTTCCCTAATGGCGTCAATGGCTGTTTGAACTGTTGCGTGTGCTGTGATAATGATCGCCGCTATTCCAGGGACGATCTTTTTTGCCTCTTTCATGAGTTCGATGCCGTTTATGCCTGGCATGACCAGGTCCGTCACCATGATCGTGATCTTCTTCTCTTTGACGATCGGGAGAGCCTCCTCTCCGGATGCGGCTGCGTCTACATCATACCCTGCAATGTTCAACCAGTCTCGGAGAGACTCTCTCACAATGTTTTCATCGTCTACGATGAGTATTCTCGGCTTCTTTCTCATCCCATACCTCCAGATATATGCTGAATGTTGTCCCTTCATCAGGCTTGCTGGTCACATCTATCTTTCCGTCATGCTTTTCGATGATCCCGTGAACAACAGAGAGTCCCAGTCCAACACCTTTTCCTTTTTCTTTTGTGGTGAAAAAAGGCGTGAACAATTTTCCCAGGTTTTCTTTAGGAATACCAACGCCTGTATCCCTGATATCTATCCTCACGGTGTTTTTTGTTTCGTCGCCGATTTGTACTCCTTCGGCAACGTATGTGGCAATTGTTAAGGTCCCGCCATCGGGCATGGCTTGGGTTGCATTTAACATGATATTTATCAAAACCTGCTGGATCTTGTCAAAATCCGCAAGAACAAGAGGAAGTTCCGGGTTCAACTTCTTATCAAGATTTATGTTTTCAAGGCTGATCTGATTCCCGACCAACAACAAGGCTGCTTCGACCGCTCTGTTTATTTCGACGGGTGCCATTGTTGGCTCTGATTGGCGTGCGAAGTCGAGAAGATTTCGGATGATCCGGGTCGTTCTCTCCAACTCTTTCTGCATCTTTAGGAGCTGTTCGTCTGTCCCTTCACTCTGGAGCGTTCCGCTATCGAACTTTTTGAGAAAAAGCTTCACGTAGATCATAATACCGGCCAGGGGGTTGTTCACCTCATGGACAACGCTCGCAGCTAATTGACCTAGAGAAGACATCTTTTCAGAGCGAATCAGCTCTTCTTCTGTTTGTTTGCGTTTGGTGATGTCTGCGCCTGAACTCAGAGTTCCGATGATGTGTCCATCATCATCTCTAATGAGAGTATTATGCCATGCGATAATCGGTTCTTTGCCGGATTTGGTCAGAATAGTGTTCTCATAATCTTCAACATTCTTGTAATATCCGGCCATCAGATCTTCAAAATCGCGTTTTCTCTCTTCTCTATACTTTTGCGGGACACAGAGGTTGTACCAGTCCTTCCCTATGAGCTCATCTTCCGTATACCCTAAAACGTCGCATCCTCTTTTGTTGATAAGCGTGATGATCCCCTCTTTATTGATAGCTACGATGATCACTCCCGCGATGTTGAGGTATTGCTGGGCCTTGTTCCTCTCTTCGCGTAATTTTCCCCATAACCCTTTGTGTTTGGTGAGATCCCGGAAGTTCTCTACAGCACCAATGATCTTATTGTCGCTGGACCGCAACGGTGAAGTCGTGATGTTTACCGGAACTTTATCCCCTGTCTTTGTGGTAATCGCGATCTCATAATTAAATATTGGTTTTCCCGTCTCCATAACTTCTTCTAAAGGGCATGCCCTCTCACAATTATCACTCTTAAGAATGCTGCGGCAATCTTTATTCAGTACTTCCTCTCTCTTGAAACCCGTGATCTCTTCAGCTGAATGATTGAATGAGGTGATCCTACGATTTTTGTCGATGGTCAGGATTCCCCCTTCCATGCTTTCCAAGATATTCTCCAAATATTCTTTTGTGAGTTCAGCTTCCTTGGTCAAAATCTTTCTCCTTTGGGTACATTTATAGATGATTTATCTGGGTTAGTCTAGATTCATTATATGGGTATTGCCTGCCGAGGGCAACACTTGTATAAAAATTGTACAATGATCAAAGTCGATGCTGCTTGACACGTTTATCACTTATCATTATTCTAGTCTCAGCCCGATAGGGGTATAATGACACCAGTAAAACTTGCC
Source organism: Candidatus Aminicenantota bacterium (assembly GCA_013139435.1). Taxonomy (GTDB): domain Bacteria; phylum Acidobacteriota; class Aminicenantia; order Aminicenantales; family Aminicenantaceae; genus WTAW01. The sequence continues at coordinate 4,371 of WTAW01000265.1, forward strand.
CATGGAATTAGCACTGCCCGCGGATCTCAGATCGTTGTGGAACTATAAAACAGGAACCGTGAAAGAGTCCGTCTTGTTTAAGAACCTTCATGAAAAGAAAAGAAGTTGAACACGCTGTATTCGATATCATAGAGGAATATGGTAATGTCC
>WTAW01000202.1 GCA_013139435.1 Candidatus Aminicenantota bacterium
TCCATGACACGAAAATACACAACAGCGTTGACTTTAACTGTAACATTATCTTTTGTGATGACATCTTGAGGAGGAATATCCATGACAACGATCCGAAGACTCACTCTAACCATACGGTCAATTGGGAGAAAAACAAAGATAAGCCCCGGTCCTTTGGGTTTAGACAATACACGGCCGAGTCGAAAGATTACTCCTCTTTCATATTCCTTCAGGATCTTAATCGCACTCAAGAGATAGAGAACGATGAGTGCTATGATGACAACAGGAAAAGTTAACATGTTTACCTCCTAATATTAAGGGTTAGGTTTTCTATTGAGCCACATAATCCAATATTCTCCATATCAACTTTACAAAAGAGAATATTGGGCATCATATTGATTTCCAATTCATTCTTAATCACATGTTTACACAATATAACATTTTATCAGTATACTGCAAGGAGTCCTACCCAAGAACTGGCCGGAGTATGAACAATCTCTTCTAAACCGAGGCGATATTACTGTCTGGCTCAGCGGGGATGCCATCGATGCGTGGACACCTCCAAAGAACGGAAAGCGTGGCGGCCAACCGATCTATTCTGACATCGCCATCGAGACTTCGCTTACGCTCAGGCTGGTCTTTCACCTTCCATTACGCCAGGCGGAAGGATTCCTCAAATCCATCCTAAAACTGATGGATTTGTATCTGCCCTGTCGAGATCACCCAACCATATCCCGCCGGAATCGATCGGCAAATATCCGCAGGCACACCAGGGGCTTGCCGGACGGCCCTTTGTACTTTACGGTGGACAGTACGGGTTTAAAGATCTGCGGTCAGGGAGAATGGCACTCCAAGAAACATGGGAAAGGTGGCGCAAACATTGGAAGAAACTTCATCTTGGCGTGGATGAGAATGGTCGGATCCTGGCTTCTAAGGTCACCGATGGACACGAACATGATCCGTCTCAGGTGCCTAACCTTCTGACCCAATTTAACAGAGAAATTGACCGATTCGTAGGAGACAGAATCTATGACCAGGAGGCGGTATATGAGGCTGTGGACCATCATTCACCACGAGCCGAGGTTGTCGTGCCGCCGAAAAAAGACGCTGTGTTGTCCAACAATTCCATCAGTGTTCCCTCTCATCGAGACCGTCATATTGCTGAGATCCGGAGCAAGGGACGATCCGAGTGGAAACGTCAGTCTGAATACTATTTGCAGAGTCACGCGGAAAACGCATTCTATCGTTACAAGAGAATCACTGGGGGGCGACTGGGAGCCAAGAATGACGATGCTCAGAAGCAGGAAGCTGCAATTGGTTGCGCTATCCTGAATCGGATGCGCGAAATGTGTAGGCCTTTGTCGTATGCGGTTGGATAGAATTGCTTGACAGGGGAGGAATGTGCCCATGTTTTCGATTCATGCAACAAAGCCGGCCTGCTTCATTTCCTACTTCAAGTAAACATAGTAAGACGAGGCAATCATATTAAACCCCACTATAGAGATAAAAACTGCCGCAAAAATGATTGCAACCTTATATCCAAATTTCATCTTAATTTCCTTTCTCAATTTATTTCCTTTAATTATATATACGTAACACAAACGAAAAGGTTTCCTACTAATTATATATATATTATAGGAAATATCAAGTAAAATCGCTTTTTATCATTTTAATCTTTGTGACATAGGGGACAGGCATAAGTAGAGAGTGCCGGTCGTTGTCAGCAAAAGGAATTTATAGGTAGGAACCATAAAGGAGGGAACTCTCCCCAGCCGGCTCGAGAGAATGAATTTATTTTATATTTTAGCAATATAGCTTTTAATTGCAAGTCAATTTAGCGAATCTAAAGAATTTCGTAATATATTCCAAAATAATAGTTCCGATTCAACTTTGGATTCCAAGCAGAAGTTCTATTGACATTTTTCTCGTTTAAGAATTTAATTATGAGAATGAAAGATTATATAAATTCCTTCAGCGATTCCTATCAACAACTCACTTTAAAAGGAAAGAAAAAAGGACATCTTTTTTTTGAAGAAGGCAAAAAAGCCTTTCAAGATGATTCTAATGATGGGGAGGCTTTTAATGGTTTTCTCAGATCCATGGATGACTCTGGGATAAAATTATTCGATAAACACGGAAAAATTATCTCTGAAAGAGGGGACAGTAGCTATGTTTCTCTAAAGAATCTGGAAAAAACCACTGATCCTGTGAAGCTCTATTTTAAGGATATGGGGAAAATCCCGCTCTTAAAACGGGAAGAAGAGCTAGCTATTGCAAAGGAAATTGAAAGAGGTGAAAAAATCATTATTAAATCTCTTTCTAAAACTAGACTTGTTCTTACCGAAGTTCTTTTGCTAGAAGAGAAGATAGAGGAGAATCCGGAAATTATGAGGGCAATATTTGATATCAACAGGGATAATAGTGCAAAGGGAAAGCAGGAAGAAGAAATGAGAGAGATTACAGATAAAATAAAGAAGATAAGTGCGCTGAGTTCCCAGTTGGAAAGCATCCCTTCAAGGAATAAAAATGATTTCACACGAAAGCGTCTCATCGTCAAAATGAGCCATCTCATCAGAGGGCTGAATATCCGTAATACATACAAAGAGAAAATTATTGAGTCTCTCAGGGAAAAGCTCAGAAATATCAGCGAATTAGAAGAAACGAAAAAAGAGTTGAACGGGTCATTTTCTCAAGCCACAGG
>WTAW01000211.1 GCA_013139435.1 Candidatus Aminicenantota bacterium
TTATCAACTCTTTTCCCGCTGCCAAAACAGCCTTGGGCGAAGGACCCAAGGGCGTTTCATTGGATGCCAATTTAGCAATCTCTGTAAGCCCCAACTCTTCTTGGACTTCCTCTATAGGTTTTCCAGGGATATAGGCTTTAAGATCCAAGATCCCCTTACGAACAAATTTTTGAATATCTTTCATGATTTGGATTCTCCTATTGGGAATTTATGACTGAAATGCTCCCGCTTCAATATTCTATAAAATGACCCGGCCGTCGGCGATAAAGTAGCCCTTTTCCATGGGAAAAATGGGATTCAGGTCCATCTCCTGGATTGCAACCTCTTTCACCGCCATTTGGGATATACGGACAAGCAACTCAGAGAGTGACTTCCGATCCACAGATTTTCTCTTCCGAAAATCCTTAAGGATTTCATGAGCTTGGATCGAATTGAGCATGTTTTGTGCTTCCTCGATGGAAAGAGGAGCTATAGCGTAAGCGATATCATGAAAAACTTCGATCCAAATGCCGCCTAATCCAAAAGTGATAACTGGACCAAACTGAGAATCCCTGACCATCCCAACAGATATTTCCACTTCTGCCTTTTGAAACGGATAAATAATAATCCCTTCAATTCTTTTATCTGTGCCTTCCAGTGAAGATAGGCGGGAGAAGGCATCGCTTACTTGTTTTTCATTCTGAACGTTAAGGATAACTCCCTCAACTTCTGTCTTATGAATGATGTCAGGAGAAACGATTTTCATGACAACAGGCCATCCTAGAGATTTTGCCGCCTCTAAAGCCTCTTTTTCGTTATGAACGACTTTGTGTGGAGGGATCTGGATTCCATAGCTATCCAATAAACTCAGGACTTCCGGCTCAAGAAGATGCCTGTTTTCACTTTTGGCTTTTTCAATCAATCGATGCAAATTGAATCCTCTCTTGAATTTTTATTCTTTCGGTTAATTTTGACAATACAAAAGCACCCCTTTCCCCGGTAGCTAGGTTGACCATGTTCACCTCATCGAGAAGCTGGATAGCTTCCTTCACGATGCGGCCGGCCATAAAATTGTTAATGATTGGTTTTTGATGCTTCTTGGCTGCATCAATGATTCCACGTGCGATTCCTGTGGAATCGAGGTATGGGGTTGCCACATTGATCACAATCGCAGAATCATATTCAGATAGAACGCAATCCAGGGCAATTCGATATTCATCATAACCAGATTCAACGGTGAGATCGATAGGATTTTTCAATGAGGCATGCGGAGATAAATGTGGCTTTAGCTTATTCTTGAGAGAAAGGGGTGGTTCAGCCACATCTAATCCCAATTGTTCTGCCTTATCAGCTGCAAGTATTCCTGGTCCCCCGGAGTTTGTGACGATTGCCACTCTGTTTCCATTCGGTAATGGACAATGGGAAAATGCCTGACAGAGATCGAACATTTCCTCAATTCCTTCTACCCGGATAATCCCGGCTTTTTGAAAGGCTGCATCATAAATTTGGTCGACTCCAGCAAGTGTACCAGTGTGGGAAGAAGTTGCTCTTGTTCCAGCCTGTGTACGTCCTGATTTGATTGCCACCACAGGTTTTTTTTTGCTGGCAGCGTGGGCAGAGCGTAAAAATTCTCGTCCTTTGTCAATCCCCTCAATGTAGAGAACGATAACTCTGGTTTGTGGATCATCAGCTAAATAAGAAAGCAATTCAATGTCTCCCACATCACATCGGTTTCCATACGAGATGAATTTACTGAATCCAAACCCAAGTTCCTCAGCCATAGCAAGAGTTGCCCCCCCAAGAGCGCCACTCTGGGTGACAAATGCAGTGTACCCGGGAAGGGCGCGAACCTCTATGCTCGGAAAATGATTATACCAGGGATTCATCAATCCCGCACAGTTTGGACCAACGATTCGAATTCCCCATTTGCTCGCCTCTTCAACAAGATCCCTTTCTGCTTCATGATTTCCCACTTCAGAGAATCCCGAGGAAATAACTACAGCTGCATAAATTCCTTTTCTCCCACATTGTGCAATGGTCTCTAGAATAGCATGATGGGGGAGGGAAATAACAACAAGATCGGCATCTTTGGGAAGCTCTGACACAGAGGTGTAGACCTTGTATCCCATGACCTCTCCATCCGCAGGATTTATTGGGTAGATTCCGCCCTGATATTTCCCTTCTTTCATACTCTTGATTATTTCATACCCGATTTTACCGGGCTTAATCGATCCGGCAAAAGCGACTGCTTTAGGTGTAAAGAAAGAATCAAGACTCTGACTGCTCATTCAGACATTCCCTCGTTTTTGGCATAATTATATCCGTTCCAAAAGGCCTTTAAGTTTACTTCAACAAACTTCTTGGAGGATTCTTCGATCGCCCAAGTGATCGAATCCATATTAAGAATCGAATTTACGGAAGAGAAGGCTCCCAGCATTGTCATGTTTACTGCTTGTGCTGATCCTGCCTCTTGAGCCAGCCGACGGGCTGGAATCATGTAGAGATGATTGGTCTTTAGTCGTGTCATCTCCTTGATTTTTTCTTCCATTGGATAGAGTTCAGGGCGAAGTTTCGTATAATAACCGTGGATTGTTCCTGAATTTGCCCAGATTTGCCCCTGCGGCTTTAAATAATGTATGATCCTGGAAATTTCCGAAATCTCTAGACTGATAAGAGCATCCGCACCTCCGATAGGGATCTTCGGGCTGTATGACTCCCCAAATCTTACAAAACTAAAAACACCCCCACCTCTCTGGGAGATTCCAGTTCCTTCGAACACCAATACTTGCACATTTTCGTGAGCAGCAGCTGCTGCGAGAACCTGAGAGACTGTCATGACTCCTTGACCACCTAGACCAGAAAAAGCAAGGTTATACTGTTTCATGAATTAATCTCCTCATTTTATATACTCCTCTTAGATGGCGCCATGAAAACAAGCGTGATGACAGAGGCCGCATGCATTGCAGGCGTCTGGATTGATAAACGCCTTCCCATCTTCCCCACGCTCGATAGCAGGACATCCGGTAACCTTCAAACAGGAGTGCTCACAGGTATCAAGACCCACGCACTGTTCCGGCTTAACCTTTAAAAAGCCTCCCCCATTTCCTCCTCTTTTTTTCTGAATCGCACATTCCGCATCTGCAATGACGATCGAAATCTCAGGGGAAGTGAGAGCTTCCATCAGAATGGGGATTATTTTTTTTATTTGATAAGGATTGACTCTCTGTATGTTCTTAATGCCAGCAGCTCTGATGATCTCCTCTGGCTTTATCAGATGTTTGTTTTTTTCAGTTGAATGAACTTCTGTGCCCACGTGAGGCTGCATTCCCGTCATAGATGTCCAGTGATTATCAAGGATGATGATCGTCAAATTCGTTTTGTTGTGTGTCGCATTGAGGAGGGCGGGAATCCCTGCATGGAAAAATGTGCCATCTCCCATTGTCGCGACCACTGGATTTTTTATTCCTGCATATTTGAATCCCTGAGCTAAGCTGATGCTAGACCCCATGCTGATTTCAGTCCAGCATGCATTAAAAGGATCATTCATTCCCAGTATCGTACAACCAATATCACCTGTAATAATGACATCTTCCTTTTTGTACCCAAGCTTTTCGATAGCTTCATTCAGAGCATAATATGTGGCTCGATGGGGACATCCTGAACAAAACGTAACGAGACGCTTGACCTGAAGATCTTGGATGTGTTGGGATAGGTCCTCTGGGATTTCGGGTTTTGCAACCTGAGTTGGGAATAAATCATGAATAGCGGATGACACCACATCAACATTATAATCACCTGTCCGGGAAAGTGGTCCGTCGATCTTTCCAACAACTCTGATTGGGTGGTCGATCTCGCTCCGAAGGGCAAGGACAACCTCCTCAACGATTGGTTCAAGCTCTTCAAGTACTACGATAGTATCAACTTTTGCAAGCAGCGTCTTGATTTTCTCTTTTGGAAGGGGATTGGAAACTCCTAGTTTCAATAAACACGGCTTCAGATTATTTGATTCTACGACTTCTTTGATGTAGTTCCAGGTGATTCCTGAAGCAATAATCCCTACGCTGCTGTCTGTGAGTGTTAGGGGATTGAGATCATCTGTCAATTTTCCGAATTCAACGAGGGATGCGAGTGTATCTTTATGTTGTTGCACACATGCAGCCGGACCTGCCTTTGCATATCTTGCGATATCGAAATCAAAGGAAGGTTCGCGCGTGAATGACTTTATTTCCCCTAATTGCACCAATTCCGAGGTATTCGCCATGGGTGTTGTCATCAGTATCATTACGGGCCGACCGATCTCTTCGGAAAGATCGAAGGCACGACGTGTAAAATCCAAAGCCTCTTGAGGGGAAGAAGGAGTCAGCATTGGAGCTACTGCAAATCGTGCAAAAAGCCGTGAGTCCTGCTCCACCATCCCATAATAAGTATTCGGATCATCGGCAATATAAATGACCATACCTCCGTTTGTTCCGCTGTACTGCACGGATAAAAGGGAATCTGAGGCCACATTAAGCCCTGACATTTTCATGGTGACTAAGCTTCTCAATCCAGCCCAGGAGACACCTGTGGCAATCTCAAAAGCCACTTTCTCGTTAATGGACCATTCCACTCGAAATCCTAGATCCGGAACTCGTAGGAGGGCCTCTATGGCATAAGTGCTCGGCGTTCCTGGATAACCTGTTACCAATGCCACTCCTCCTTCGATCGCCCCCCGTGCGAGCGCCTGATTGGCAGAGAGAAGAAGTGGCGTATCCAATTTATGCGTACCGAGATTTTTATAATCTGACATTTCAATCTCCTAGTTTGTTAACTTCAAGTTGCCCCTAGATTCAACGAGTATTATTAAAGATTCAAATCTATCGCACATATCTCTGTTCAATTGAACTCTACGCCTTGAAACAGGGTGATTACGGTGCCAAATATTCAATAAATTCCTTATATTAACAGAGAGTTGATGAGTGATTTGTTTGCCTTAATTGTGTTCATACTGTTTTGAAATAATACTGTAATAAATTTACGTATATTGAATATTAAACATAGCTATACCCTTAATTTTTGTCAAGGGAAAAATTATCCATGCTTCTCGTAAAAAGAGCCTAATTATGATTATTCTTAATACGAGCCATTTTTTGATTGACAAGTTTACTATCGCATTATATATTTAATATTCCTAAATTAATTAAAGTATTAATAATGATTTTAAGCAGAAGTGAAACACTTAGCTAGAATCATAGCAGTTAGAGTAAAAAAGGAGTCTTGTTATCAATTTAACCACGCAAAATGAAGGGAATTTACCTCTATCTTCTGAAAAGACATAGATCATGAAAAAGATTGGGATTGTCACTATTGGCCAGTCTCC
>WTAW01000319.1 GCA_013139435.1 Candidatus Aminicenantota bacterium
TTCCCCACTTGGAAGAAAAGATCCAAGCCGCATTCAAAAAACACGTCAGAGAGAATGATGATCGAATACTCAAGCTAGACAAATTCAGCCGGATGCACCTCTATTCTGAGCTTGAAGATACCGGAGATATAAAGACGATCTATATCTTCATGGCCATAGGATTTCTCATCATACTCACAGCTTGCGTCAACTTCATGAATCTGGCCACAGCGCGTTCTGTAAAAAGAGCAAAGGAAGTCGGCCTCAGGAAGGTTGTGGGTGCGGTTCGCGGACAACTGATCAAACAGTTTATCGGTGAGAGTGTCATCTTTTCTGCGTTGAGTCTTTTTTTGGCATTGATCTTGGTTTCCCTTCTTCTTCCCATTTTAAACAACCTCACCAGCCAGTTTGTCCGATTTGAAGACCTGGGCCGAGTGGAAATTCTTCTCAGTCTGATCGGCATCGTACTCCTGGTCGGTCTTCTTTCCGGAAGTTATCCGGCTCTGTATCTCTCCGCTTTTCAACCCGCAAGTGTCCTGAAAGGGACATCAAAATCCGGGACAAAGGGAGGCCTCTTCCGAAAAATTCTCGTGGTCGCTCAATTCGGCATTTCCATCATCTTGATCGTCTGCACGATAATCCTCAGCAAGCAGTTGCACTACATCCATAATAGGCCGTTGGGATTTAAAAAAGACCAGATCGTGGTCATCCGTAACAGTGACCGCCGAAGAAATATAGCCCCTCTAAAAGAAGAACTCCTCCGCAATCCAAAAATTTCAGGTGCGACGGGTTCTCTCCAATTGCCCAGCTCCATCGGGATGTACAACAACGTGACCTGGGAGGGAGCTGTAGGGGAGGAACAGATAGAGATCATTCATAACAGGATCGACTATGATTTCCTGGACACCTACGAGATCGAACTTCTCGCAGGCCGGAACTTTTCCAAAGAATATCCCTCTGATCTCAGGGGGGGTCAAGCTCCAGATTCTACACGATCGATCATCATAAATGAGGAGGCAGTCAGGCAATTCGGCTGGGAAGATCCCATAGGAAAAAGGGTAATCCAAGTCTATGGAGAGTGGAGGATCTATTTCACCGTTGTAGGTGTTATAAAGGACTTTCACTTTTCTTCGTTGAGAAATCCCATCAAGCCGATGAACTTTTTTCTCTCTCCAGAGAGTAACCGCTATATCTCCCTCAAGGTCTTATCCCAAGATATAGCCGGATCTCTCAAATTCATTGAAGAGACATGGAAGAAACTCGCCCCGGAATCCCCCCTTGAATACTTCTTCCTCGATACGGTCTTTGAAAGGCGCTATCGCTCGGAGGAGAGACTTCAACGGCTCTTCGGTTATTTCAGCGGGCTGGCCATATTTATCGCCTGTTTGGGACTCTTCGGGTTGGCATCCTTCGCGGCCGAGCAGAGAACCAAGGAGATCGGCATACGCAAGATATTGGGAGCCTCTGAGACATCACTCATTATTCTTCTATCCAAAGAATTCACCCTATTGGTGCTGATAGCCAACCTTGCCGCATGGCCCTTGGCATACCTGGCCATGCGCAACTGGCTGGAAGGATTTGCCTACAGGATTCAACTCAACAACCATCTGGGATTCTTTTTGCTCGCCTCTGCTGTTGCTCTCGTTATCGCATGGTTGACCGTAAGTTTCCAGGCGATTAAAGCTTCCCTTGTTAATCCTATTGACTCACTCCGCTACGAATAACTATTCTGGATTATTCATAAAAGCTGATGACAAATCTATATCTAAATAACTAACCATTTTTTATTGTCATCATCTTTTACCCTGCGGGCGAGCTGATCTCACTACAAAGCCTTCGTTGTAGCCCACTCGCAGTAGTTCACTACAGCTTCGTGGGCCACTGCCTCGCCTTTGCAGCGATATCAACTCGTGAATATTCCATTGGTTTTCTGAATTATTCATAAAAACTGCCGATAAACTTAATATCAAAAAACACTCACTCTAAGCCGGATCGTGTGGTTTGTTTTCCCGTTAGTGGTCCTCATCCTCTTGTTCTTAACCTTCGTGATGGTTGTCACACCGATACAGAAAGGATGAAGGAGTAAGGGACCTCACTTCCAGGAAAATAATCCAAGGTTGTCTATCTGGCAATATTTCACGGTTGAGTCTATGCAGGAATGCTGGTATAAATGAGATATGGACTGGGCTTGGATCGCAGCTATGACACCAAAACTCACTCCCTGCCCTGGGGATGACAACCGTAACAGGCTTGACTGTTGTAGGAGTAGCCGGGAACTTCTCTGTGCTTGTTGTCCATTCGCGTTTTGTCATGGGAGTGGCAATTGATGCATGAGAAATCGCGATAATTAGCTGAAATGTGGCAGTCTGTACAATCCCACTGCGAATGTTTCCCGGATTCTATGGGGAAGGCGTGATCGAATTTTGCCTGCGACCAGAGCACGTGGGAGGGATAGTGACAGAATTCACAATCTGTGGGAAAACCGGCAATTTTATGGTCAGGGTTCTTTGCAGAATCATAGTCTGCTTTATGACAACCAAAACATTCTCTGGGCAAGTCCAGACTCTTCACATGGCATGCCGAACAGTCAAGATTGGTGTGAGCGCCTTGCAAGGACCAATAGGAGTTGTGGGAAATATTGACATTCTTCCAACTTACCGCATCTGTTCCATGACAGACCTCGCAGTCGGTATGAAAGCCAAGCTGTTTGTGATCCGGATCTTTGGCACCAAGATAATCCTCCAGGTGGCAAAAGACACAAACTGTGGGCAGCCCCTCATACTGGCCACTGCCATGGCAGTCGGAACAGTCGATCACAGCATGTTGGCCCTTCAAAGGGAAAGAATCATGGCTGAACTTCGCCCCCTCCCAAGTTATAGCCTGTGTTCCGTGGCAGGCTTCACAGTCAAAAGGATAGTTCAGTCGTCTGTGGTCCGGATCCCGAGTGCTGTTGTAGTCGTTCCTGTGGCAGAACACACAATCCGAGGGCAATCCTTCATACTGGCCGCTGCTGTGGCATTCGGAACAATCAGCCACACGATGCTTACCTTTCAGAGGAAAATTGCTATGGGTAAAGTCTGCGCCTTCCCACGTGATGGCATCTGTGCCATGACAGGACTCGCATGCTGTGGGGAAGCCAGAGTCCCGATGGTTGGGGTCTTGAGTGTTGTCATAGTCTGCCTGATGGCAGAACACACATTCTGAGGGCAATCCTGCATATTGGCCACTGCTGTGGCAATCAGAACAATCGGC
>WTAW01000269.1 GCA_013139435.1 Candidatus Aminicenantota bacterium
TTTCGGTCTTTTGTTTTACGGCTATGTTTAATGCTGTCTCACCCTCAAAGGGGACTCTTCCTGTGAGCATTTCGTAGAGAATGACACCCAATGAATAGATGTCGGAACGCTGGTCGACGTCTTTTCCCTCTACCTGTTCCGGAGACATATATTCGGGAGTGCCTATCATGACTCCTGCTCCGGTTATACCTTTCCCCTCAACAGATCTGGCTATGCCAAAGTCCATGATTCGCGCATTGCCGTCATTGTCTATCATAATATTACTTGGCTTTAAGTCACGATGAACGATGCCTAGTCTATGCGCTTCGGCCAGTCCTTCGCAGATCTGCCCAGCAATGTCGATTCCCTTGCTGATAGTTAGATTTCCCGATCTTCGGATGAAGCTCTTCAGGTCCTCTCCAGACACGAATTCCATTGTGATGAAGTAGGAACCTGCTTCTTTATTCAGGTCATACATGCGGCAGACATTTCTATGGCTGATTTTGCGGGCGAATTTTAGCTCATTCTGGAAGCGCTGGATCGTTTTTCTGTCTACAGAGATTTCAGATTTTATAAGCTTAAGGGCAACCTTTTCTTTAATCTCCGTATCGTGAACCTTGTAGACTTTGCCCATACCGCCTTTACCCAACTCCTCGATGATTTGGTATCTTCCAGCGAAGGTGGAGCCCGTGGTTAGTTCTTCTCTTGGTGCTTCCATCGTTGCAGTGACAGCAATATCCTCAGAGGAGGGGAGAGGTGTGGCGCACTCGCCACAAAATTTTTGGGTCTCAGGATTCTCGGTCTGACACTTGGGGCACTTTATGGCCATAGTCTTCCCCTTAAATTTGATTGGAGAAAGAATATCAAGGAACGGGACAAAGGTCAAATGGAATGATGCTTTGAAATTTTGTGAATCGTATCGCTTGACATAACCTGTAAATGACTATATTATTAGTCATATCAAATGACTAATAAAAAGTACAAATCATACACGCACAAAGAACCTTCAATCATCAGCATTGCTGAGGGAAAAAAAAGATTCAGCAGCCTGGTAGGGGATGCGCTCGAAGAAAAAAAAGAATTCGTCATAACAAAGAGGGGAAAACCTGTTGCTGTGATCATTCCTTATGACGAATACAAACAGGCAAAACGGTTAGAAGGCTACAAGAAAATTTTGGATGCCCGGGAAGCCTTTGCAAAATCGGGCGTGTCGGCTGATGAAGTCTTTAAAGAATCGAGAAGACAGCTTGAGAAGAAGAATTGAAGAGAATCGTTGTCGATGCGAGTGTTGTTCTTAAGTGGTATTTGTCTGATGAGATATATGGTCAGGATGCGTTAGAAATACTGGATAAGTATGTCTCTTATGAGATTGAAATTCTTGCTCCCTCAATTTTGGAATATGAGGTTTTGAATGGATTGCTCATTGCTAAAAAAAGAGGAAGGTTCAAAGAGGAGATGTTGGTTACGGCGGTTGAAGGATTCTTAGGCTTAGAGATCGAGCAGAAAGATATCTCATTTTTTTATCCTGACGTTTTGTTTTTTTCTGAGTCCCATAACCTATCTGCTTATGATGCGAGTTACTTGGCTGTGGCGAATGAGGAAGGCGCTCTCTTGGTCACCGTTGATAAAAACCTCTATAACAAAGTGAAGACAGACCTCAAATGGGTGAAGTGGATCGAAGATTTTTCTTTTTAAGCCTCATTGAGTTCGGGGGACAGCATACTTAATAAAGGTTTGAGGGTTTCCTATTTTCAGAAGTTATCCCTCTCGGATCTCTCTGATTATTTCGACGATGGCATCTGCGGATAAACCCAGGTCTACACCTTTGACATCCAAGGGAGAACCCTTTTGATTGAAAGGCTGTATCACATAGACAGAGCCATCTTTCCTTTTGATGAGGACTTTGCCTTCTGTGCGGGCTTTATCAAGAACAGAGGCGAATTTCTGACGGGCTTCTGAAAATGTATAAATTGTCATAGGGTCACCTCCTTAATGGTTGCACCCGCTTTTCGGGCTGCATCCATGAGACCTTTATCGAGTGTTAAGATGGGATATTTATGTTTGAGGGCACATCCAATGATGTAGGCATCATAAGCGTAAATGTTGAGATTTGCCGATAATTCCAGAGCTGTCTCCAATTCGATATCAGAAAAACGGATAGGAATTTCACGATATGAAGCTATGGCTGCTAAAGCTTTTTGTCTCGAGACTTTCTTTCGTTTTATCATTGCAGATAACGCATTTCCTATTTCCCAATGAAGGGAAGAAGGTGCAGTCAGATCAGCACTTTCTGTCAATTCGATCAATTTGTTCTTATGTTTTTCATTGGCAATAACAGAGATAATTATGGAAGTATCAACAACATAATTCATCGCATTGCCCTTACTATTGTACAATTGCACAAATGTAATATCATTGTTGGGGATATTTTGCAAGGGCATTTTGGGAGTTTCTTTAGCCTCTGTCTTCATCACTATTTTTTGACGCTAGGAAGGAGTGAATTTTCTCATATAAGATTTGAGATGAAGGGGGGATATTCTCATTTAAATTCACCCCTGAAATCATCCCTAACGGCGATTGACCTGTTTCAGTGGAGAATAGAATAATAGTCTCTCGAGCAAAACATGTGGCTTCTACAGTTTTGAGAGTTGAGACGAAGGTATAAGTGCAAGGCCGAAATAAGGTATAGCCATGTTTAATTCAATTGTTGACAGTAAGGACAGTAAGAAGAAAAAGAAAAAGAAAGGTGTGATCATTAAGATTATGAAAAAAGAACGAGAGCACCTCTCCAACAATCGTACTGTTACCAAAAATTTCAGGTATAAATAAAGCTAAATCTCCCCGGATTGCTATACTCGGTCCGTTCGGGGAACTGACCCTACACATGATCAAGCGTGTTAACGCCTGACTCAGCTAAGTTTTATTTCGCTATTCTTTTTCACTCACTGTAATATAAAGCCAATCGCCCTCGAGTTTTTGTTTGCATTTCCAGCCTAGATACTCGGCCATACTCGAGATCGAAGTGGAAATGAATCGAATATACTCTTCTTCTGTGACGCCACTTTCAGCAAATGTTTCTGCGCATCGTCTTGCAAAAATGGTCATTCTTGCCTCGACTGAGGTTTCGGTCGCATTCAGAATTTCCATCTTGAAGTGAAAGTCTATTGAGAAGATCCTGTGCCATTTCTGGATATATGCTTTTATATCCATATCCTTCCAATAGGAACCCCATGTTTTTACGCCATATCGGGCAAAATCTTCAGGTGTGTCGCCCTTCGACTTGG
>WTAW01000430.1 GCA_013139435.1 Candidatus Aminicenantota bacterium
GGGCTTTGTTTTTGGTCTTTTGTTGTCTTTTCCGCTGTTGAAGCTTGATGGTGATATGGAGGTTCGTGATGGCCGCCGGGGTCAGACTGGGGATTTTTTTTGCCTCTCCCATCGTCCGGGGGCGGTACTCTTCGAGTTTTTCCCTGGCTTCCCTTGACAGGCCGGGGACTCGGTGAAAATCCATCTGTGCGGGGATTTTTTCCCTGTCGATCCTGAGGATGCGGGCAATATCTTTTGCCTGCTTGATCAAGTATCCTTCATACTTGATCTCGGATTCGATATGGCGGATGTCCTCCGCGGTCAGATCTTCATCCGACGGAAGATGCTTTCGGACCTGTTCAAATGTCACCCCTGGCTTTTTGAGCATGTCTTTCAACCGGACTGTTTTTTTTGCCTCTGTGGGCACCGTCGTGGATTCCAGGATCGTTAGGACCCTCTGGATTCTGTCCTTCTTCTGCTCGAAAGCGTGGAAGGTAAAGTCGTCGATCAATCCGAGCTCTTTTCCATAGGACATCAACCGAGTATCCGCATTGTCGATCCTCAGTTGGAGCCGGTATTCAGCGCGCGATGTGAAGAGGCGATAGGGCTCTTCAACACCCTTGGAGATGAGGTCATCGATCAAAACTGCGATATAGGCCTCATCCCTGCGAAGCAAGAACGGAGATTGGCCTTTAACCTTCAAGGCCGCGTTAATCCCTGCCATCAATCCCAGGGCTGCGGCTTCCTCATAGCCCGAAGTCCCGTTGATCTGACCGGCCAGGTATAGGTTTTGGATGGAACGAGTCTCCAGAGTAGGGTGCAGTTGGGTGGGGTAAAAGGCATCGTATTCGATGCCATATGCGGGCCTGAGTATTTCCGCCTCAGTGAGACCGGGTATGCTCTTGAGGATATCCCTCTGGACCTCGAGAGGAAGGCTCGAGGATATGCCGTTGACATAGACTTCGACTGTGTCTAGTCCCTCGAGTTCGAGGAAGAACTGGTGGCGTTTGTGATGGGGGAATTTGACGACCTTGTCTTCGATCGAAGGGCAGTAACGCGGCCCGATCCCGGTGATCTTTCCGCTGTAGAGAGGTGATTTGTCGAGACTTTGATGGATGATGGCATGCGTTTTTGCGTTTGTGTGCCCGATATAGCAGGAAATTTTGTTTTGCAGATCTTTATGGGTCCTAAAAGAAAAGGGAACAGGCTCCTCGTCTCCGGCCTGAGCTTTGAACTGTCCCCAGTCGATGCTGTCTTTGTGGAGTCGCATCGGTGTCCCTGTTTTGAGCCGGAATCTCTTGAGCCCCAGCGCTTTGAGGCTTTCACTCAGCTCATGAGAGGCGGGTTCATCGGCCCTCCCTGCGGAGTAATGATGAAGTCCGATGTGGATTTTCCCGTTGAGGAATGTTCCTGGAGTTACGATCACGGCTTTGGCCGGAATGGTGTGGCCGTCCATGGTTTTGATGCCGCAGGCCCGGCTGTTTTCCGTGATTATATCCGTGACGATTCCCTCGTAAAGAGTGAGGCTTGGGATTTTTTCCAGCCACTGCGTCATGGTCGATCTGTAGAGAGCCTTGTCCGATTGGGCTCTGGGAGCCTGAACGGCTCCTCCCCGACTTCTGTTCAACAACCTGAAGTGTATTCCTGTTTCATCAGCCAGGAGCCCCATGATCCCGCCGAGCGCGTCGATCTCCCTGACCAGATGCCCCTTAGCTAAACCTCCGATGGCCGGATTACAGGACATCTGGGCGATGTTTTCGAGATTGATGGTCATAAGACCGGTTTTAAGTCCCATGAGACTTACAGCACGGGCCGCTTCGCAGCCGGCATGTCCGGCGCCAACCACAACGACGTCAAAGCCCTCAGTTCCCATTGGTGTCGTCCTTATTTCCCCACGCAAAACCGGCTGAAAATATCGGTCAAAACGTCGTCCGTATGAACATCCCCGACAAGCTCGCTCAAAGCGAGAAGAGACCGTCGGACTTCCTCCGCGAACACCTCTTCAGTGTAGCCCTTTTTGATGAGTTTCAGGGTCTTATGGAGGGCATCCCGCACATCCTGGAGTAGTAATTTTTGGCGGAGATGGAGAATGACATTTTCATTTCTCTTCTGGTCAGGAATAAAACGATCGCTAATGGTTTTTTCAAGATTCTTGAGGTTTGAACGCTTCAACGCAGAGACCTCGAGAGCCGGGAGCTGAGGTGCTAAGGCCTTGATCGCTTGGAGGTCCATTTTTTGTGGAAGGTCGCTTTTATTCAAAAGAAGGATCGTATTTTGTTTTTGGAATTTTTTTACGAGAGAGATGTCTTCAGCAGTTTCTTTTTGGGAGGCGTCCAGTACGAGGAGTATGCCGTCGGCCTTCTGTGCCAATCGCTGACCCCTGCGGATTCCCGCTTTTTCGATGTGGTCGGTCGCTTTTCCCCATCCCGCCATATCGACCAGAGAGAAGATGGAGTCCTGGATCTTGATCTGCTCGCTGAGATAATCCCGTGTTGTACCCGGGTAAGGAGTGACAATGGCGCGGTCTCTATCCAGGAGTGCATTGAATAGAGTGGATTTCCCTACGTTGGTCTTGCCTGTGATCGCAAGGATCATCCCTTCAGAGAGAGTTTTTCCAAAATCGTAGCTCTTGACCAGTTTGTCGACGGCCGAGATGGCGTTGGCCAATGTTTTTTGGATGTGCGACAAAGATATTTTCAGGCCCTCATCGGGGAATTCGATGATGGCCTCGATCTGGGACAGGAGATGAATGAGCGTGTTCCGGAGGGTTTGGATCTTTTTCGAGAGGCCCCCTTCCATCTGGCGGAAGGAGATTTTGGCTTGAGCCAGTGATGGGGCCATGATCATATCGTTGATCGCTTCGGCCTGAAGGATGTCGACTCGCCCATGAAGATAGGCACGAAGGGTGAACTCTCCGGGCCGCGCATGTCTCGCCCCGGCTTTGATGCCCAGCCGGACGGTCTCTTCGAGGATAACCGGGCTGCCGTGACAGCTGATCTCCACGATATCTTCCCGAGTGTATGTGTTCGGAGCAGGAAAAAATGTGATGTACGCGGTGTCGTACCGCTCTTTTTGATTTCTGTTGACCAGGTATCCCAACAGGGGGTGACAGGGAGGGATCTCGGCAGATGCTCTTTTTGGCGTGAAGATCTTTTTGGCGATCGCAAGGGCTCGATCGCCACTCAAACGAACAATTCCCAAGCCGCCGTAGCCGGGGGCCGTGGACACCGCAATGATCGTATCTTCGAGCATAGCCTGTATATGATAAACCGTAAATCCAAAACTGTAAACTGTCTTCCTCTGTGAATGGGGATGTCCTAAACTCTAATGAAAGAAATCCTTACCCTAGCAATAACATGACGCGCTGGATATGGAGGGAGTGTCCTAACGGACTAAAGCGTGTCATCAGCGGAGATCAGTCTTTGACAGGGATGATTTTCATGCGTTTTAAAAATCCATCCCCGATGCTCTCGCTTGTGATGCCCTGGATCTGGTTCACGGCCACATGAATGATGCGCCTTTCATAGGGATTCATGAAGTCCAGGATCTCCTTTTCTCCCGTTTCCTGAACCCTCTGGGCCACATATTGCGCATGGTCCTTCAGTTCCTGTTCTTTTTTCTGGCGGAAAAAATCACAGTCTGTCTGAACCTTCTTCGGAGAGACCTTGTTGAGGAGATGTTGGAATGCGAGAAGAAGAGCGCCGTCTTTGCGGAGAAGGAGGTGTCGGTCTGGCCCTTCGAAGATGATGTAGAGCATATCCCTTTTTTTCTTTGTGTGGTAGGTGATGTTCAAAGGGAGCATCTCCAGGGTTTGATCCAAAAACTCGGTCGCCGCATTCTCGCCCTGCGCCCTTTTCGGCCATGCACGGATCACGATCTCTTTTCTTCTGATCCCGAAGAGTTTTGTTTTTTCGGCGACGATCTCGTAGTTAATCTGCTCCCGTGTCAATTTCATTTCATGTTCTGCGAGACTGATGACATCTTCGAGATTTCTACCTTTGAACTCTTGTTCTTGAGGATTGCTATCGTTTTGACTGTTATTTTTTTCGTTTTTTTCCATGAGATTCTCTCTTTTTCTTCTTCATGATTCGATTCATAATGTACTGCTGGCCGATCTGGAGGATGTTGTTGGTCAACCAGTAGAGCACCAGTCCGCTCTGGAAATTCATGAAAAATATGGTCATGATGACTGGCATTATGAGCATCATCCGCTGCTGTGTGGGATCAGCGGATGTCGGTGTCATCTTTTGGCTGATAAATTGAGTGATTCCCATCAAGATAGGCGTCACATAGTAGGGATCTTTGACGGAAAGATCGTTGATCCAGAGGAAAAAGGGGCTGTGTCGGAACTCGATGGAGACTACCAACAATCGGAAAAATCCCCAGAAGATGGGCATCTGGATGAGCATCGGAAGGCAGCCCCCCGCCGGGTTGACCCCATGCTCTTTGTACATCGCCATGGTCTCTTCGTTCATTTTTCGTCGCTGACCGATGTCCTTTTTGGCTTTTTTGTACTTGGCTTTGAGGGCTTTGATCTTGGGCTGGAGCTCCTGCATCTTGGCCATGGACTTTGTACTGCTGTATGTGAGCGGGAAAAATATGATCTTGATGATGATGGTGAGGAAAATGATGCTGAAGCCCCAGTTGGGCACGGCGGTGTGAATGGCTTTGATCGCTTGATAGAGAATCTCGGCGATCATCCCGAAGAACCCATACTTGATGATTTTTGCCGAGTTGTGGCCGAATTCCTCCAGGGCATCGTGTTGCTTCGGGCCGATGTAGGCTTTTTGGATCTCGTTCACATAAAGAAAGAAATAGGATTTTTCCCCGACATCTTCCTTGCGAAATATGGCTTGAGATTTTTGGGGTGTAGCGATATAGAGGGCTGTGAAATATTGATCTTCGTACCCGGCCCACTGGATAAAATGCTCTTTTGGGAAAACACTTTGTTCTGGTTTATACTTCCTCTCATCGAGATGATCGAACTTTTCCCCGTAGTGGATGGCGATTCCGCTGGATCCTCCAAAGCGTTTCTTTTGCTCTTCCAGGGTAGGATTACCCAAGCCTGGCCCCCAGAGCACATAGGGCTCTATTTTCTGCCCGTTTTTCCAAACATTGATCTGGATACTAAACCCGTAAAAGCCGTCTTGAAAGGTCATGATCTTTTCGACACGGGTGCCCTGATCATCGGCATACTCAAACCGTAGCATTCCCGATTTTCCGTTGGTCAGTTCCAGCGTGTATGAGAGTGAATTGTAGAGTGCGCTGTTGATCATGCGGTCGAAAGCGAGATCATCAGACCTTAAGGCAAAGGGATATGTCTCGATCTCTTCAGAGCGAGCTGAAACAAGTTCCAGATCTTCGCCTTCGTTATCCTTATGTTCTTTCAACCGCCAGCTTTTCAGAACCCCTCCTTTGTTGCTCCAGACCGCACGATACAGGGATGTGTTGACGAAGATCTGGTCTTCTTTTT
>WTAW01000008.1 GCA_013139435.1 Candidatus Aminicenantota bacterium
GAGTTCTCTGAATTGCGACAGGATTATCTGAATGCCTATGTCAAATTATATAAAGCATTAGGGGGAGGTTGGCTTTCAAAAGAAGAAATGGAAAATATGCAGAATCAGGAGAAGGGATAAAAATAAGGCCTTCCTTTTTGAGCCTATCCTTTTCCTAACCTGAATAATCCAGGTTAATACAATCTTCTTCAGGATCCTTTTCCCCGCCAGGGGAGATGAATGATACCAAGACTGCAATGTAAGGAGAAGCTATGAACATCTTTAGAGATGAAGAAGATTCAATCGCCGAAACCAGGTTACATAAATATCCAAAATTTATGAAACACAGGTACACCTACCTTGTGATCGCTGTTGTAGCGCAGCTAATAATTGCACCATTGCTGGAAAAACAAATTCCACTCATAATGCCTTTTCTGTTTTTGATATTGATACTTGCTGTTCTGGGAACATTGGGACTTCGCCAATTTTTTCTTCGTGTCCTTTTAGGACTCGGTCTTCTCGGGTTTCTCTTTTCTGTGGTTGCCAGAGCTTTTCAACTGCCTTATCAAGATGCTCTTTATTTTTATATGGCTGGATTGAGTGCCGACTCATTGTTTCTTCTTATCGCGATTACTGTTTTAGTCGTGAAGATCTTTTCAGAAAAAAAGATTACAGCAGAGACGATCAAAGGTGCCATCTCGGTTTATTTTCTCATGGGATTCTTTTGGGCGTTCTTGTATTCTCTTGTGTTATTGGTGAATCCAGGGGCCTTTTCTTTTCAGACAGGAACCTTTGAGTATTCCAGCCTCACCTATTTCTCGTTCACAACCCTCACAACCCTCGGTTATGGAGACTTTGCTCCTGTTAGTTGGATGGCGCGGAATTTGACGATCCTGGAATCTACATTCGGCCAGATTTATTTAACAGTCCTGATCGCCCGTCTGGTCGGCCTTCATATTGTCGGCAAACGGCAGGATACGTGTGCCTCTACTAAAGACCAATGAGCCTTACTTCGTTTTTTTTGAGTCTTTTAGCGATGCCAATAGGTTCTGAGCGGTTTTTGCGCCCACGATCTCTGCTAATTCTTCAAGAGGAGCATTCCTGATCTCCTCAATACTTTTGTATTTCTCTAATAAAGCCGTTTTCCTTTTTGGACCAATACCTTGTACAGAATCGAGATGAGAGGTGAAACTCTTTTTTGTCCGTCTTCGACGGTGGTAGGTGATGGCAAAACGATGGGCTTCATCCCTGATGTTCTGAAGGAGTTGGAGGGCAGAGGAGGTCCTTTTTGGTCGTAGACCATCTTTTTGCGATGGGATAAAGATTACCTCTTCTTTTTTGGCAAGGGAAGCAACCGCAACGTCTTCCACTCCAAGCTCCTTAAGTGCTTTCAGGGCGGCATTAAGCTGTCCCTTTCCGCCGTCCACAAAGACTAGATCAGGCATGAACTCCTTTCCCTCAGTGAGGAGTGACGCATACCTTCTCCGGATGACCTCATGGAGGCTTGCAACATCGTCAGGCCCCGAGACTGTCCTGATCTTGTATTTTCTGTATTCGCTCTTGTTCGGTTTCCCTTCATCAAAGACCACCATCGATCCTACGGATTCATCACCACCCGTGTTTGAGATGTCAAAACCCTCGATGCGCTGCGGCATAGATTTTAATCCCAACAGATTTTTGAGTTCTGAAAGAGATGGGACTTCGGATTCTTTCCGTGACCAGTCTTCTGTGTTCTTTTGGGCCAGTTCCAGCAATTTTTTGTTTTCCCCGCGAACTGGAATGATGATCTCGACCTTTTTACCTCTGGCTTGAGAGATCAAGGTAGAAATGTTTTTCTCTCTGGAGATCTGGAAAGGCAGGATGATCTTATCAGGAAAATCTGGATTTCTTTTGTAATATTTTAAAAGTTCTGAAGAAAGAATACTTCTATCCGAAACATTTTTTTTCTTCTTGCGAGAGATAACTTTTGTTTCGATGACTTTTCCCTGTCTCATACGAAAAACAGTCAGATGGACCTGGTTTTGTGCTGTGGAATACCCAAAAATGTCTTTATCTTCTTGTTTTGTGGAGATCAGCGTTGGCTTGGTTTTGAGCTGCTCTATCGCTTGAATGAGGTCACGAAGTTGAGCCGCCCGTTCGAACTCTTCGTCGGCTGCCTCTTCTTTCATTTTGTGTTCGAGGCTTCTCAGCAGTTTGTCTGTTTTCCCTTCGAGAAAGAGAAGGGTATCTTCCACTCGTGATCTGTATTCTGATTCTGATATGAATTGGACACAAGGAGCAGCACAGAGTTTTAAGTCATATTCGAGGCAGGGACGTTTTCTTTTTCCAGGGATGGCCTCCCGGCATCCTCTGATTCCGAAAGACTTGTTGATCAGGTGAATGGTTTTTCGAGCTTGATGAACAGGACTGAAGGGCCCGAAATATCTGGCTCCATCTGGTTCGACTCTTCTAGTTAGAAATATACCGGGATAGCGATCTTGACAGGTCACTTTCAGGTAGGGAAAAGCTTTATCGTCCTTCAACCGGATGTTGAATTTTGGCTGATACTGTTGGATGAAATTATTTTCGAGGAACGTGGCCTCTTTCTCAGAATCGGTAAAAATGTAATCGATATCATCGGTTTCCGCTAGGATATTATGCACTTTGGGATCAGAGGTGGTGCCGAAATAGGACTTTACTCTGTCTTTCAAAGAACGTGCTTTGCCGATGTAGATGACGTCATTTTCCATGTTTTTAAAGAAATAGATTCCAGGTTTGGTCGGGAGATCTTCAAGAATAGCTTTTAAATCCCGCTTCTTTTTTTCCGGCATAACGTTTTATTCCATATTCATCTTTTTTTACGAGTCTGATCTTTTCAAATAAATCAACTATCTAGAAGCTCTAGCTCTCCTTTTTTCAGTTTCTTTAGCTCGTCCCTGAATGCGGCAGCTTTTTCAAACTCGAGGTTTTTAGCGGCCTCCCTCATGTTCTTTTCCAGTTGTTCCATCCGCTCTTTTCTCTTTTTGGGAGAGAGATAGATGTCCTTTTCTTCAGAGATTCGCGAATAATCGAAATAATCCTTTTCGTAGACGCTGGTTAAAACTTCGTCGATATTTTTTCTTATAGACTGCGGTGTGATATTGTTTTTTTTGTTGTATTCATGTTGGATCCGGCGTCGCCTGTTGGTCTCATCGATAGCTTCATGCATAGACCTTGTCACGGTATCTGCGTAGAGGATAACTTTGCCGGAGATATTCCTGGCAGCGCGGCCAAAGGTCTGGATAAGGGATGTTGTCGAGCGGAGAAAACCCTCTTTATCCGCATCCAGAATGGCGACCAGGGAGACCTCAGGCAGGTCGAGGCCTTCCCTCAAAAGGTTGATCCCGACCAAGACGTCGAACTTTCCTTTGCGCAGGTCTCTCAAGATTTTCACCCTGTCAAGCGTATTGATCTCTGAATGTAAATAACGAACACGCAGTCCCAATTCATGGTAGTAACGTGAGAGGTCTTCAGCCATCCGTTTGGTGAGAGTTGTCACCAACGTCCTCTCGTCTTTTTCGGTCCTTTCTCGGATCTCACCCATGAGGTCATCGATCTGTCCCTTGATCGGCCGCACTTCGACTTCAGGGTCTATGAGGCCTGTGGGCCGGATGATCTGTTCGACGACTTTATTTCCGGTCCTCTCAAGCTCGTATGGGCGGGGCGTAGCCGAGATGTACATCACCTGCTGCACATGTTCCTTGAATTCATCGAAATTGAGAGGGCGGTTGTCCAGAGCCGAAGGGAGACGGAAGCCATGCTCCACGAGCGTCTTTTTCCGGGATCGGTCCCCATGATACATCCCGCCGATCTGGGGAATGGTGGCATGGGATTCATCGATGATCGTCAGGAAATCTTCGGGAAAGTAGTTGAGAAGGGTATAGGGGGGTTCTCCAGGCTGTCGCAGGCTGAGATAGAGGGAATAATTCTCGATTCCCGGACACCAGCCAAACTCTCTCAACATCTCCAGGTCATACAGAGTTCTCTCTTCGATCCTGTTCGCTTCGATGATCTGGTCTCTTATTTTGAAATACTCGATCCGTTCTTGCAGTTCTTTTTCGACACTCTGGATGGTGTGATCGAGGATCTCTCTAGGAGTGGAAAAAAATGTGCGCGGATAGACTATAATCTTCTCAAAAGAGTCCACCTGTTTTCCCAGCAGCGGGTCAATGGTGGAAAGATTTTTGATCGATCCATCCTCGAGCTCTATCCGGTAGGCATAATCTTCGTAGGCGGGAAACACATCGATGATGTCTCCTCTTACGCGGAAGGTTCCTCTTTTAAAATCCTTCTCCTCCCGCGCATACTGGATTTCAACGAGTCTGTTCAAAAGATCTTTTCTGCTTATGGGTTGGCCAGTTTTCAGGCGGAAACTCATGGAATTATAGGTCTGCGGAGACCCGATTCCATAGATACAGGATACAGATGCGACGATAATGACGTCTCGCCTTTGGGCGAGCGAGTTCGTGGCGCTAAGCCTTAGGCGGTCGATCTCATCGTTAATGGTCGCTTCTTTGGCAATGTACATGTTGGATGAGGGAATAAACGCTTCCGGCTGGTAGTAGTCGTAATAACTCACAAAGTATCCTACGGCGTTGTGCGGGAAGAAGCGCCGGAATTCCTGGTAGAGCTGCGCAGCTAAGGTTTTGTTGTGGGAGATCACAAGGACCGGCCGGTTGGCCTTTTCGATAATGTTGGCAATGGTGAAGGTTTTCCCTGAGCCCGTGACGCCCATCAAAACCTGATGCCGCTGGCCATTGAGGACGCCTTTGTAAAGTTCATCTATGGCGCTGGATTGGTCCCCTTTGGGCTTGTATTCCGAATGCAGCTCAAATTCTTTCATCTGTATCACATTAGATTATACGCAAGGGAGGCAATACGAACAAGACAAAGACGATATAGGGTCCGGCTTACGAACGGAACGATGTAGGGTCAGCTCCCCGAGCTGACCGTTTTGGAAAAGGTGACAGTCCCCTTTTTTCTCTACCTCTGTAAAAAGGTGACAGTCCCTTTTTATTGGATGTAAGAGATCATCTTCATGCTGCCCTTAAACTGTGCGCCTTCCACGATGGAGATTCGGGTTGCCGCGATGTCTCCGACCATCTGTCCTTCTTTTTCGATATAGACTTTTCCGGAAGCAAGGATGTTACCCTTAACACGTCCCCTTATGGTGATGTTCCTGGCTTGGATCTCTGCATTAACATTTGCATTGCTTTCAATGGTAAGGTCGTTGTTTTTTATGTCGATTTTGCCCTTGAACTTCCCCTCAATGACCAAGTCCTCGTTACCTGTGAGTTCGGCCTTGATATCGATCGTTGCGCCGAGAAGGGCCGCCTTTTTAGGGAGAGCACTGTCAGAATATATCTGTGAGTCTTTGTTTTTATTTTCGGAGTTTAACATTTCATCTCTCATCTCTTGTTTAAATCCATGCTGATTATAAGTCCCACCCCTTTTTTAGTCAATAAACCTGAATTATTCATAAAATCTGCTGACAAATTTATATTCAAAGAACACTATATTTTCTATTGTCAGCATCTTTTACCCTTCGGGCGAACCGATCTCACAGCATCGGCTTCGTTGTAACTCATTCGCGGTAGTTCACTACAGCTTCATGAGCCACTTCCTCGCCGCTACTATAATCTCGGTCCGTGAATAATCCAGGTTAATTTGCAGATGGCTCTGATATTCATTGATTATTTTTTGGTATTTAAATAAAATTAAATACCATTTTCTGGCA
>WTAW01000137.1 GCA_013139435.1 Candidatus Aminicenantota bacterium
ATGAATTTTTTAAGAGCAACATCAAGATCGTGAGGCAGGAAAATAAAAATCCTGCGGTCTCTAGAAAAGACCTTAACAAAGCCCACTCTTTGTTCAGAAAATTCCATTCGCGCTCATTCACCATCGAGGACTCTCTGACGGGTGGATTGCTTTCCTTCCTCCCCAAAGGAGAGGAGGCGGTTTTTGAATTCAAGGCAGAAAACAAGGGGAACTTTACATACATCTACTCTCCTTTTGCCGAAGAGGAAGTGAATCTCTATCAGTGGGAAAAAAATCGGATCATCAACCTGTACTCACCCATTCTGGCTGAGGAAAAAAAGCGTTTGTTCATCTCCTTTTCCAAGCTATTTGAGATCAGCGACTACCAGATCAGCATCCATTTCAATCCCAAAAACTCATACATCTCCGGGAAAGCCAAGCTTACCGTGAAATCAAAAGTCGATTTTCTTGACGGCATAAAACTCAAACTTCACCCGAATCTCGAAGTTTTGCGTATCAATGACGGGAAAAAACACGAGCTGTTTTATACCCGAGACAAACTGCGTAAATTCCTGTATGTCTATTTTTATAACATGCCCAAAGATGAAAAGACTCTGACCCTCGAGATTTTTTACAGGGGCAAGCTTGTTCCTAAGAAACAAGCAGAGGATGTCATCTCCTCTTATCAATACCAGGATACGATCATACTCAACCAACCCAAGTACCAAACTCACCTGTATACGCGGTCCGCTTATTGGTATCCGGCACCGTCGGATGAGGCGTATTTCACGGCTCGCTTGAAGATCATCCTACCCCCTGGATTTACCTGTATTTCCAACGGCAAGCTGGTCGAAAGGTCCACTCTGGATAGCCTCGAAGATGTTGAGGATCTGGAAAAAATCGGGTCCTCGGTTTTTATTTTCGAGAGTGAGAGTCCTCTTAAGTATCTCTCGTTCATCGTGGGAAAATTCAGAATAATGGATGAAGTGTCCTCACCGCTTCCCTTCCAGTATTTCCGTGGGACTGAAATTCATGGTTTTCGGTGGGATCTATTTGGCGAATCGATGAAGATCTTTAATTTTTACCAAAAGAGGTTCGGGGATTATCCATTCGAAAAATTCACCATCGTGCATAGATTCTGGCCTCAAGGAGGGGGACACAGTCCCGCTTCATTCATCGTTCTTAACGAAAGGCCCAGAGTTGTCGGCCAACGCCGCTTCCAGCCCAAAGGAAGCCCTGTGAATCTCAGCCGGTGGAAGGAGTATTTCATCGCCCACGAGGTCGCCCACCAGTGGTGGGGGCAAGGTTTGAGTTGGGGCTCCTACCACGATCAATGGCTCAGCGAGGGGCTGGCGCAGTTTGCCTCTGTTATCTATCTCAGAGAAAAATATGGCGAGGGAGCTTACAGCCAGATCATGAAGAAATTTTCTTCCTGGACAAGGAAGAAATCCGAATGGGGGGCCATCATGCTGGGCTCTCGTATCAGCTATAATGATTTTGAGGCGTATCAGGCTATTGTCTACAACAAGGCCGCCGTGGTGTTGAATATGCTCAAAGATATACTGGGAGAGGATGTGTTTTTTCATGCACTGAGGGAATTTTTCGACCGATACAAATACACTGCTCCACGTTCGAAAGAATTCTTCAGCACATTCGAGGAGATCTCTGGGGAAGACTTGAGCGTGTTTTTTGATGGTTGGTTCGAGTCCTATCGACTTCCCGATGTCAAGGTCACACATCTTGTGGAAAAAACCGATCAAGGCTACCTGCTGAAGTTGAATGTGGTTCAGCTCAAAGGGACATTTGATTTTCCTCTTTGGATAGAGTGGAAAGAGGATGGCGATCGAGTCAGGAAAAATGTCCGGGTGCACAGTGCTGTTTCAGAATTTGTTTTCGAGCGAGAAAACAAGCCGGAAAAAATCAAAATAAATCCGGATGACTGGGTTCCCGGTAAGTTCCATTGATCCGTTAAGCGATGTGATCGACATCAATATCGAGCCGTTTGATCATCTCATTCAGAGTAGTGGGTTTCACGCCGAGAAGGCTGGCTGCCTTTTTCTGAACACCTTTTGATTTCTTGAGCGCATTGATGATCGCCTGTCTTTGATATTCTTGGATCTGTCCTTTAAGGTTGAGGTCATCGCTTGAAGATGCAAATGATGTCGTTTCTTCTTTATAGGATGGTAAAAGGAAGCTCGGCAGGTTTTCCCGGGTGATGATCTTGGATTTTGTCAGGACGACCGCTCTCTCTATGAGATTTTCCAGTTCTCTGATGTTTCCCGGCCAATCATAATTATCCAGGATCTCCACGACTTCGTCGCTGATTCCAAGGATGTCTCTGTTGTTCTCAGTGCTGTACATATCCAGGAAGTGTTTGGTGAGAAGAGGAATGTCTTCTTTGTGATGTCTGAGCGGGGGCAGCTCGATCTTGATAACGTTCAATCTATAGAAAAGATCCTCCCGGAATTTTTGGATTCTGATCAAGTCTTCAAGGTCTGTGTTTGTGGCAGCTATGACTCGAGCGTCGACTCGTATGGTTTTTATCCCCCCCAATTTCATGAATTCTCTGTCCTGCATGACCCTGAGCAGCTTGGCTTGCGTGTCCAGATTCAAGGAGGATATCTCATCAAAAAAAATGGTCCCCTTGTGAGCCGCTTCAAATAGTCCCTGTTTATCGTTGATGGCTCCTGTGAATGCACCCTTGACATGACCGAAGACGTGGCTTTCCAAAAGATCTGGGGGGAGGGATCCGCTGTTGACGATGATAAAAGGAAAACCTGCCCGGTCGCTGTTGAGGTGGACAGCTCTTGCCACCAATTCCTTCCCTGTTCCGCTTTCTCCCTGTATCAGGATTGTGCTCCTCGTGGGAGCAGACGCTTTGATGATCTCGAAGATATCGTTCATCAGCTCGCTCTTGCCGATGATCTTCTCAAAACTAAACTTTCTCTTCAGCTCATCTTTCAGGCGCAGGTTTTCCTCCTGGAGCCTTCGGTGTGTTATGGCTCGTTCTACGGCCAGGAGTAATTCATCATGTTTGAAAGGTTTCTGGATGTAGTCATAGGCCCCCGTCTTCATGGCGGATATGGCTGACTCGATAGATGCATAGGCGGTAATGATGATCACAACGACGCTCGGCTCGATTTTTTTGAGCCTCTTTAGTACCTCTATCCCATCCATCCCTGGCATGAGAAGGTCAAGAAGGATCAAGTCAACATTGAGGGAGGAGTGTTTCTCAAGGGCCTCCTCCCCGTTTGAGGAGATTTCAACAGCGTATCCCTCTGAGGTGAGAATATCTTGGAGAACCTCATAAATGATCGGCTCATCGTCGATGATGTGAATGATTCCTTTTTTCTCCATTGTTTTTTATCGAATACTCGATTCCTTTACTTTGGTTTTATCCAGATCCATCGGGATGTAAATGCTGAATGTCGAGCCCTTTCTTGGCTCGCTGTCCACTGTAATCCGTCCTTCATGCTCTTGGATTATCGCATAACTGATGGATAAACCCAATCCTGTGCCCTTCCCGAGACCTTTTGTGGTGAAGAATGGATCGAAGATATGGGGCAAGTGTTGGGCTTCAATTCCGGTTCCCGTGTCCGCAATCTTTACGACAGCCAGATTATCAAGCTGTGAGAGTTCAAGGCTCAAACTCCCACCATTTGGCATCGCATCGATAGCGTTGAGGATGATGTTTAAAAAAACTTGTTGCAGTCTTTCTTCCTGAGCCCAGATCGGTTTGAGGGGTGAGAAGTTTATCTCCAAGGTGATGTTCAAGTTTTTCAGCTTATAGTCGATAAGGGATATGATGGACTGGAGACTCTCCTTTAGGTCTGTTTGGAAAAACGTCGACTCAGATGGGTTTCTGGCGAAATTTAAAAGGTTTTTGATAATTCGGGCCACTCTTTCTGTCTGGGTGTCTATTTTTTCAAGTATTTTTGTGTGAGGGGAGGAGGAGAGTTTTTTCTGGAGGATTTGGACGTAACTCGAGATCCCCGTCAGAGGGGTGTTGATTTCATGGGCTACGCCAGCAGAGAGAAGGCCTATTGAAGCGAGTTTTTCCGAGGTGAGGAGTTGTTGTTGGAGGGATATCTTTTCTGTGATGTCCTCAAAAACGATGATCGTTCCGTATGGATTCATTTCGTTATCGAGGAGAGGAGTCTTGACGATATCAAAGATCTTTTTTCCGCCGGATGGCATGTCCAGTGTGATTTCGCTCAACAGCCTGTAACCCTTATGCGTATCAGAGGGGAAAATGGCAGAATAGTTCTTCTCTCCGAGAACATCCGTCAATCTCTCTTCCATCACGCTTTCTTTCTTCATGGAAAAGATGTCTTCAAGGACACGGTTCCATCCGATGATTTCTCCCTCTTCATCGAGAACAGCAACACCGACGGTGAGGCTTTCGATGATGTTTTGACTGTAGTCCTTGAGCCTCTCCAGCTCCAGAGCTCTAATGGTTGCCTGGTCATAAAGGTAGGCGTTTTCGAGAGCGAGGGCGACGGATGAAGAGATCGTTCGCAACAGTTCCCAGTCTTCAGCGTTGAGGAAGGAGCCGTCTGTCTTTGTCCCCATCCCCAGGCATCCGATCAGCTTGTCCTCCACCTTGAGAGGCATGAAGTGGAAAAGGCCGAATACAGAAAACTCCATGAATTTCTTCTGAAGGTCTTTTCTGTCGGGAAATGAAAAAATCGATAGAAATTCCTGCTCCTTCAGATGCTCATAAAGCTCATCGTCGAACGAGATCTGGTTGAATATGGAGGAGGCATTCCCCCTCGATTTCAGGATGTAGAACGTATTCTCGGTGTCTAGAGGGAGAAGCAGCGCAATGTATTCCAGTGACAGGGCGTTCGCGATAAGCTCTAGGCTGGATTCAGACAGCCTCTGTAGGTTCCTTTCTCGACTGAGCTCCTGACTGATGGAAAGCAGGGTTTTGCGGTATTTGTAGCTCGTTTTGTAGATGATCCGGTCGAGGACGGATTGTATGAGGTTTTTTAAAGGGGAGAAGAGAGTTGCCCCGAGAATGATGGCTAGAATTCCGAGAATAAGAGCCCTCAATCTGTTCTCTGGGAGGATATCGGTTTGAGAGCTGACAAAGAAGTACAGGATGGCAATAACCACATAGGAGAAGACGAGAGGGGCTGCCTTTTTGAGAACGAGTTCCAGGTTGACAAGCTTGTAATTGGAGATGGAATAGGCCAGAGCCAGAGGAATGAGCGCTTGAAAAACAACGGTGAGTTCAACAATTTTGCTGGGCACAAATCCGAGCAGGAAGGGAATGATGTAGAAGAGTGTAAACGGAATGATCGCGATTCCTATCCCATAAGAGATCCATTTGAGCTGTCTCTTGATGATGAGGTTTGAGACTTTGCGTGTGTCGAAGATCAGGAGAGTGAACGCAAAGATCGAGAAAAAAGCAAAATGAGCAAGTTCCAGTTTTTCGGTGGTTTGGTAGAAATCAAGGATGAATGTATCGCTCAGTCTAAAGATATCGGAGGCGTAGATGAAGGTCTTTGCCAGTAGGAGTGCGAGGGCAGGAAGGTAGAGGATGTAGATGGAGGAGAGCCTGCTTTTGAGATCCTTTTTTCGTTTCGGGAAAATGACAAAAAAGTGGAGAACAAGAGGAGGAAATACGAGGAAGGCGATCTTGTCCAACCAGTAAAACAGGCTGTCCAAAACGTTCAGCTGCCCTGTCGGTGAAAAGGTGTAGAATGAATACAACACCAATGAGATCAAGAAAAAGAAGACATAGGGGAGAGAGAAAGGCTTTTTGGAGTTTAGAAAAACGATAAGACCCAAAGCAATGGTAGTCAGGCCGATGAGGACCAAGAAAAAATAGATGAGATTGGTTCCTATTTTGCTGATGTAGTTCAAGGAAGGGAAAATCTGATCCCCTTCATGAATGATCTCATAGATCACCTTCCGATTGGAACTTTCCGCGATCCAGAGGTTCTTGGACACATCGATCTTGGTGCGAACAGGGTTGTCGTTGATCTTGTAAAGGATGTCACCCTTTTGGATTCCCGCCAAATAGGCCGGACTGTCTATCTCGACTTGTATGGCTGTCAGGCCTTCAGGCCGCTCTTCCCAAATTACGCCGTCTGTCGGCTCGGTCCATGTGGCTTTCTTGTAGATATTTATACCCCCCAGCACCAACAGAACCAGCGTGGGAAGGAGGACGAGCAAAACTTTTTTGTTCATGTTACCACATACGGATTCATCCCGGATCTTTCATTCTGGGAATATTTTGAGCCTCTAGTGTATAGAGGGAATAGGTGTTCTATGAATTCCGCTTTCAATCCAATAAATTGAATCATCATGAGAAAAAATATATGTCAGATTTAGTTCAAAATGTGTTTTTTCCCAGAACGAATGGCCCACTTGATACTGGGTTGCTCCAGAAACCTTTTCAGAGCAATGTTCTCTTTGAGCCCTAGGGG
>WTAW01000212.1 GCA_013139435.1 Candidatus Aminicenantota bacterium
GGCCGAAGAGTTGACCAAGTATCAACGCAGCAGTGTGAAAGCCATGCTCTCTCAAATGAAATCTAACGGGAATATGGCAAAGTTGTTAACTTATGCGGATGTTGTCGTGGGCGACTGGCAGAGGTTGTTCGATCAAGTCGAGCAAATTCAGGGAGTCAGTGTTGAGGATATCAAACGCGTGGCTAACACCTATCTCATCAAAAATCACCGGACGATCGGGGAGATCGTCCCCGAGGGAAAGTGAGGGAAAGGAGATGAAACAGAGAAGATGTTATTCAAAGGAGAGAGTTAAAAGAAAAAGCAAACGATCCCTTCAGGTTTTTAGTGCGATCGTCCTAGTTTTGGCCCTTTGTGCTCCTTCGGTCCTTGCCCAGAAGAGCCCCAAGGATAAATTTGAGTTTCCTCCCCTTAATCCCATCAAGATGCCCAAGATAGAAATGCTTGAGTTGGAGAATGGACTTAAAGTGTTCCTCGTTGAGGACCACGACTTCCCCACAATCGATATCCGGGCGGTCGTTCGCATCGGATCGGTTTATGAGCCCGCTGAGAAAACCGGACTCGCAGCGATGACAGGAACTGTTCTGCGGTCGGGAGGAACGGCCTCAAAAACGGGGGATGACATCGATAGAGAGTTGGAATCTCTTGCTGCCACCATCGAGACTTACATCGGGCAGAGTTCGGGTGGATTTGTCTCTTCGATGCTCAAGGAGGATGTGGACCGCGTTTTGGCTATTTTGACAGACATCCTTGTGAATCCGGCCTTCCATGAGGACAAGATCGAGCTGGTCAAGATCCAACAGAGATCGGGAATCTCACGCCGGAACGACGAGGTCGGAGGAATAACCCGCAGGGAATTCCGGAAACTGATTTATGGTGCGTCAAGTCCCTATGCCCGGCATCCGGAGTACGCCACCATCGATGCCGTGACAAGAGATGACATCGTTCGTTTTTATAAAAGAGGTTTTTATCCGAATAACACCATTATGACCGTGTGGGGTGATTTTGCGACAGACGAGATGGCGGAGAGGCTAAAGAATACGCTCGGAACCTGGCCCAAAGGGACTTCCGACATTCCCTCGCCACCCAAGGTGAAGTATGAATACAAATACACAGTGAATCTCGTCAACAAACCGGATGTCAACCAGTCCAACATCAGCCTCGGACATATCGGAGGGTTGATGAACAATCCAGATTATCCGGCATTGAGTGTCATGAACAACATCCTTTCCTGGGAGCGCATGTTCAAAAGAATACGGACAGATGAGGGATTAGCCTACAGTGTTTGGGGGACCTATGGTGCGAGTTACCGTCATCCAGGTGTCTTCAGCTGTGCGGCCCAGACGAAATCTGAGTCAACTGTCTATGCTATCGAACTCATGCTCGAGGAAGTGAGGCGGATAACCAAAGAAGAGGTGAGTGATGACGAATTGGCCAGGGCCAAAGATCGGTACCTGAACACGTATGTCTTCAATTTTGACAGCAAGGCCAAGATCGTCAACCGATTGATGACATACGCCTATAATGACTATCCGATGGATTTCATGGAGACGATAAAGACAGGCGTCGAGAAGGTGAATAAGGCGGATGTCCTCCGGATTGCCAAAAAATACCTCAAGCCGGACAAGGTTCAGATTCTGGTAGTCGGGAATAAGGAAGCCTTTGACAAACCTCTCTCAAATTTGGGAGAGGTGAATGTCATCGACATCACGATCCCCCCGCCTAAGAGTAAGAAGTGATCTGACAGGAGAAAGATCACTCCTTCATGTCCCAGACGCTACTGGAGTATTTCTAATAACCCGAAGGGCAGAGGTCCACAGGCTTGCCCGTGGTTGAGCAAGGTGTACTGAAAAGAGAATGTCGTATGATCGCCTGGATATTTTGTAACGACAGTGGGAATAGATGAGGACAAGATTCTTAAATATGTGGAGTGGCAGCAGGCCCAGGATTTAGGTCAAGCGAAGCTTGAATTTTAGAAAGGACCACGGCTTTAACCGTGGGTATCTAAGGAATCAGGACATCCATTCAATAATATATTTTGAAAACTCCTTAAAATCATTCAGGCCCTGTAGGTTCTCAAAGAGTTTTGCTGCATCAAACTCATTTGGTAAATAATCATGAATTATCCTATTCCTGAAAGCGGGCATTCCTTTTATCTTCTCGGCAAATATTTTTGGAAGGATACCTGCATCTGATAGAGCCACGATAGCTTCCGACTCACTTTCTCTTACTCTCCAAAGAGAAAGCGCAGAAGCAATATGAGTGCAGATTCGGGCTATATCCTGAATGGCACAAGCTAAACTGTATTTTATTGCTTTTATCTGGATTTTGTTTTTTTGATCGAGGAAATAGTCTTTGCTTGTAACGGGAATAGATTTGATATCCTCTATCTGTCTTTCAATATTATCAAGATACTCGATTATCCGATCTTTCCTCACAAGATCTTTCTTCTTCATTTAGACGCCCGCCTTTATTCTTTGGAGAAGCATCCGGTTATACTCATCAAGATAAGGTTTTAATTCAAAAAATCGATTCATTACCATGGTTTCAAAATCAACTCTCTCTGATTCATCTTTTACTAAAATGAGTATTCCTTCCTTTATGACTTTGTACTTTAATAAAAAAGGCAGTGTATTCAGTATCCTGAGATCGACATTGTCGTTGTGGAGTTTAGTTATTAGAGCAGCGGTTAGCTCTTTCTCTGTTTGAATGTAGACTTTTATGTCCGAAGGCTTTAAATAGACAGCTATATCAATATCACTCTTAGGGTGAATGGTATTGATCGCATAAGAGCCATAAAGGTAAGCAAAGAGAATTTCCGTCTCTTTCTCCATGATTTCTTTAAGAGCTGTTATCAGGTTTTCTTTCTTCATCTTTGATTCTTTAATTTCTTTACAATTAAACAATAAATCTTATTAAAAATCAAAAGTACCGAAATCAAATCAATGTTGTCCTGGATTTGAAATCATGGGCCACGTTACCGATTTCAGAAAATCGGCACATGT
>WTAW01000078.1 GCA_013139435.1 Candidatus Aminicenantota bacterium
ATTTTCAAGTTTTTTCCGGCGAAGTTCACGCCCTTGTAGGGGAGAATGGAGCGGGGAAGAGCACCCTGATGAAAATTCTCTCCGGGGTATATCCTCCAGATGATGGTGCCATGTTGCTTGACACGCACTTGTATCAACCGCACGATCCCCTTGAAGCGAAACAACGAGGAGTGGGCATGATCTACCAGGAACTGACGCTTGCTCCTCATCTTACAGTCGAGGAGAATATTCTGCTCGGGCAAGAGCCGACAACATTCGGGCTAATCAACCGGAAAAAAGTGCGGAAAATAGTTCAAGGGGCGTTGGAGCGATTAGGACATCCTGAGATCAACTCTGAAACACCCGTTTCAGAACTCTCCATCAGCGAGCGGCAGATCGTTGAGATCGCGCGCTCGCTCACCATGGGGTGTCAGGCCTTGGTCTTCGACGAACCGACAAGCAGTCTCAATCAGTACGATACAGAGAAGCTTTTTGAGATCATCAAAGAACTCAAAAACCAGGGATTGGCCATCGTATACATCTCCCACTTTTTAGAGGAAGTCCAGGATGTTGCCGACCGCGTCACAGTGTTGCGGGATGGAGAAGTCATGGGGATACGAGATGTGCGATTTGTGCGAATGGAAGACATCGTCCGCTTGATGGTAGGCAGAGAGGTAAACGAGATGTATCCCCATTCATCACGTGATAGAGGAAAACTTGTCTTGGAAATCAAAGAATTGGCCGGAATCGTAAAACCTGAATCCTCAAGCCTTTTGCTTCATCAAGGTGAAGTTTTAGGGATAGCTGGACTCGTGGGAGCGGGAAGAACGGAACTTCTCCGTGTTATTTTCGGATTAGACCCCGTACGCAGAGGTGAGATTAAAATCGGTGCCTACATCGGGCCGTCCTCGCCTTTAAAAAGATGGCTTCAAGGAGTGGGATTCCTCAGTGAAAACCGGAAAGACGAGGGTTTGACGCTTCAGATGAACCTTGCAGACAACGTCACAATGACCAATCTGGATCAATTCGGCCGGTGGGGATTGATTTGGCCCAAGCGCCAGCACATGGCCGCCCAAAAGTGGATCGAGCGCCTGGATATCCGGTGTCAGGGGCCAACACAAAGAGTGGGAGATATTTCCGGAGGAAATCAACAAAAGATCGCTCTTGCCCGATTGCTCGAATGTGATGTGGATGTGCTCTTGCTCGATGAACCCACTCGAGGCATAGATGTGGCGGCCAAGGCAAAGATCTATCAGATCATTGATTCCTTGACATCCTCGGGCTCCAGTTCCAGCAAACCATCAAAAGCTATATTGATGACAAGCAGCTACCTTCCTGAGCTACTCGGTGTGTGCGACAGGATCGCGGTGATGTGTCGTGGCCAGTTGGGTCCAGCCAGGCCTGTGAGTGAGTTGAATGAGGAGATCCTTATGCGGGAAGCCACTGGACAAGAGGGAGGATGATGACGCAAAAAAAGGAACTGGATACATCTAAAGCCCTCAGACTACTGAACAAGTTCGGTCCTTTTCTCGCTTTGATCCTTGTCTATGCATTTTTTGCGTTTCTCAATCCGCGGATCGTGACATTCACCGCGCTCGAAACGATCATTCAACAATCCGTCATCGTGGGTGTTGCAGCGATAGGGATGACCCTCGTGATCATCACAGGAGGGATCGACCTTTCAGCCGGATCGATCATTGCCTTTTGTTCTGTTGTTGTTGCCATTTTGATGCAGTCCGTTGGCCTCAATCCATTCATTGCAGCGTGCGGAGGAGTTTTTGCCGGTCTGATATGGGGGATGGTCAATGGATTATTGATCACAAAGCTGAGGCTTGTCCCGTTCATCGTCACTCTAGGAACTCTATTGATCGTACGTGGTTTTGCCAAAGGGCTGTCCAGCAGTATGCCCATCGATGTGGGTTCCACATGGTTGAGTAACTTGTTGGCGTCTCTCCCAGCAGCCAGAAAGTGGCAGCTCATCCCACCGGGTGGATGGCTTATGATCGGCCTCGCTCTTTTGATTGCCGGGCTTCTCAAATACAGCCGTTTGGGGCGGCACATTTTTGCCGTTGGATCGAATGAACAGACGGCGAGGCTCTGTGGTGTGGCTGTGGAGAGAGTAAAGATCACAGTGTATGCCACTGCCGGTGCTTTTTCTGGTTTAGCGGGACTGATGCTCATGTCCTACCAGGAACAGGGCGATCCCACGGGTGCTGTGGGCTTGGAATTAGAAGTTATTGCAGCTGTTGTCATAGGAGGAGGCAGCTTATCGGGGGGAGAGGGTTCGGTTTTCGGCAGCTTGATCGGAGCTGTTATCATGACAGTGATCCGAACCGGATGCCAGCTGATGGGATGGCCGACATGGGTGACCCAAATCGTGACTGGGGGAGTGATCGTCATCGCCGTGGCTGTTGACCGCATCCGCCATCGTAAACTTGCATGAACCGATCCAAATATCCAAAAAAATATAAGGCTCCGTCCTTTCCTCATTGAGAAAAATACTCCTATGGAAGCCCGGATCCGAGCGAAGTTTCCTCGCTGGGGAAACTAAGCGTGTTTTAGATATCATACAATCTGATCAATCTGATTGACACCAATACGGATTTGGAAATGCTAACCGTTAACAAGGAAGATTAGACAGGGATCCGTTTCTCTTCCTTAACGACTTTCAGGACAAGATGTGTAATAGCCCGTTCTATATATGATATTGGGAGTTCTTTCTTTAGAAAATGTGTGAGGTCTTTTCGCCCTTTAAAATAACATATTAGAATTAAATCCCAATCTCCTGTGATTTCATAAATCGCTCCCACTTGAGGAAGTTTAGAAATAACCTCCTGGACCTCGATATCCTTCTCTTGTATAACACGAAGGCCGATGATAGCCATCAGATGATAACCCACAGATTCTGTATCGATCAGAGGGATATACCCTTTGAGTATTCCTGAATTTTCTAGTTTCCTTACTTTATTATGCAGAGTTGCGGGTGAGATTTCGAGTTTCTTAGCCACCTGCCGAAAGCTCATTCGTGCATTTTTGTTCAGAGCCCTTAGAATATTTTTGTCCAAATCATCTATCATCATGGCCTCATTTTAGCTAATATTAATAAAACCCGCAAGTAAACAATCACACAATAAAAGACAATATTATTGTATGATTGAACATATTATAATTCAAATTATAAATACTATTTCGATTTGCAGAATAGTTCTTGACATTTAAATTTATTGGTTCATATTATTATAAGCAAGGTGATTAGATTACAAGGGGAAAAAGTAAAACGGCCGCAGAGGAAACTTATTTTTTAAGTGTATCATGTAAGATGAATTTAAAATTTGCTTTATTTAAACTTGAAGGAGGAAGTATGAAAACTAAAAGAAATTTATCACACATATTGTTTGCATGTCTATTCCTCTTATTATTTGCTGCGAGCTTTTCTTTTGGGCAAATTTTAACAGGAAAACTCGAAGGAGTTGTCATCGATGATGAAGGCACGCCTCTCCCGGGAGTAACAGTCGAGGCGACAAGCCCATCCGCGATGGGAACACAATCGGCTATAACTTCAGACAAAGGTTCATACCGGTTCAGCAATTTGACGCCTGGTATTTACAAACTGGTTTTTGCCCTGCAGGGTTTTCAGAGAGTCGAAGCAGAAAATATCCAAGTGACTTTAAATACAACTGTCACCCTCGACATAACGATGCAACTGCAGACAGTAGAGGAAACTGTCGTCGTCATAGCCGAAAGCCCAGTCATTGATGTCAGAAAATCTGGAGTTTCGACAAATTTCACTACAGAAAATTTGGAAGATATTCCCTCTGGACGGAGTTCCTTTGAGGATATTGTGAAACAAGTCCCAGGTATGTTGGCTCAAGGTGAATCCAGTGCTTTAAGGTGGTCTTATCTTGGTTCGGGAGCAGAAGGAAATGCCTTTTATTTTGATGGCGTCGACCAGAGTAGCCCAGAATTAGGTATCCCCTGGACCAATCCAAATCAGGATATTATGGAGGAAGTTGAGGTTTCGGGGATTGGCACTGCTGCCGAATATGGATTGATAACGGGTACTGTGATTAATATAATCACAAAATCTGGAGGGAATAAATTTTCAGGGTCCTTATCCTTTTATGGACGGAATAATACCACAACCGGAGATAATAATCCTGATCCTTATGATGAATCTACCGGAGAGGGATCCCAATCCTTCAAGAGGTGGTATACTTATGACGTATCATTATCTTTAGGCGGCCCTATCGTAAAAGATGCGCTTTGGTTTTTCGGTAATTTCAATATACGAAGAAATAAATCTTCATCGTGGCAAGCAGATCCTGATTATGTAGCGAAAGACATACAAGACGAAGGTTTTCTCAAATTGAGCTCCAATATAAACAATAAGCATAAACTTGTGGTCAGTTTCGCTTACGAAAACGAAGATTTTGGAGAAGTTCCTGACCCATGGAACTTGCCTGAAACAGTGATTAAAGAAGTCCTGCAGACTTATATTTGGAACGTACGGTATACCTGGATAGCTAGTAATAATTCCTATTTAGACATTAATTATTCCGGA
>WTAW01000046.1 GCA_013139435.1 Candidatus Aminicenantota bacterium
CTCATTTGTTATCCTCCAGTCTAATAAACGTGAGTTATTTTCACCGTATATGGTTCTGGCAGGTTAGAGAATTCTAGAGGTTTATTTCTCTTTGTTGCCCTTCTCTTTTTTTAATGGCAGCGCAACCTCTTCGTTCCAGATATACTTAGCGAACCATTTCCAGTTGTGCCACATAGCGGCAAGGCGCTCTTTGGGTTTGCTGATTCCATGCCCGAATCCTTTGTAGACGATCAATTCAGTCTCTACACCTACGTCTTGAAGTCCCTGGAAGAGTTCATATGCGTTCGGGATGGGAACGCGCCTGTCAAATTCTCCGTGCTGGATGAGTGTTGGCGTCCGTGCATTCTTGATGTTCGTCATAGGTGAGGTTTTGGCATAGATCTCCGGATCATCCCACGGCGTAGCTTTCAAGTACTGTCGGGTGAACGGATGAATGTCGGTGTTCACGTAGTATGTCATCCAATTCGATATACCTGCTCCTACAGAGATGGCTTTGAATCGATTCGTGTTGGTTGTTAAGAAGGCAGAAATGTACCCACCCTGACTCCAACCCATGGCTCCCATTTTCTCTGGATCTACTAGGCCCTGTTCAATAAGAAAATCCACACCCGACATGACATCCCACATATCTCCGACACCCAGGTTGCGGACGTTGAGAGATCGGAATTTTTCACCGTATCCAGCCGACCCACGGTAATTAGGTCTCAATACCAAAGCACCTTTTTCCAGCCACTGCAGTATGGGATAAACGTACCCGGTATTCACAGCTGGAAAATCAATTCCGGTTGGTCCTCCATGAATGATGACAAACAGGGGATACTTTTTTTGAGGATCGAAATTATGTGGTTTGTGCAAAACTCCCTCAATCGTCGCTCCGTCTTTGCTATTCCAGGAGATGACTTCACTAGTTCCAACATGCCAGTCTTTGATCTGCTTTGTAAAATTTGTTACGGCAACGGGTTCATAATTAGTGAGAGATGTTTTGTAGATTTCAGAAAAAGTTGTTGGATTTTGTCCGGAAAACGCAACTGTTTTGCCGTCTTTCGAAAAACTAACCGACCAGATGTGAGATGGAGTACTTGCAAACAGTTTTGTCGTTCCTGAATCGGGATCGAGGAGGAATAGATGTCTTTTGGTTTTTTGCCACGCCGTGAAATATATACCAGAGGAGTTCCAATCAAGAATGCGAATATCCTCATCAAAGTCCTCAGCCATTCGGATAGATTCTCCACCACCAGCGGGAATCTTGTGAATTTGCCCATTCAAGTAATAATCCGATGTTGTGTTTCCCGCTGCTGTAGAATAAAGGATCCAATTAGAATCAGGAGACCAGATGGGGCCTCCATCAAAACCAGGTTTGCTCACCAATGGCTGGATTTCGCCTGTTTTTATGTTCAGAATTGATATGTCCGAGGTCGTGTACGAATTTCGCAGCGGATTGACTTGATGGGAAAAAGCCACTTTTTTACCGTCAGGTGAAAAGGAATAACCATTCACAGTAAACTTTTCCCCTTTTGTTAACTGCTTTGGTTTTGGCAGAGAGATACAGTCATCTTTTGTGTCTTGTGGATCA
Source organism: Candidatus Aminicenantota bacterium (assembly GCA_013139435.1). Classification (GTDB taxonomy): domain Bacteria; phylum Acidobacteriota; class Aminicenantia; order Aminicenantales; family Aminicenantaceae; genus WTAW01. The sequence goes on from WTAW01000046.1 coordinate 1,574, forward strand.
GAGTCATCTTTGTTAGGATCGGATTTGGCGTCTGATTCGTAACACGGAACTTCTTCAGGCGATGGCCATAAGTCATGCTTCACATCAACGATCCACAGATGTGTGAATTGATACTCGGCGTCCTCTACTGCGAATTTTCCGAATCGTTTCTCTCGGTCTTCTTTGCTCTCTATCTCATCACTCTTAGCGAAAAGGATCTGAGAGCCATCAGGGGACCACTCGAAGCTGTTGATGCCTTCTTTGACTTCTGTGATTTTTTGAGCTTCACCACCATCAGGACGGATCAAATAGATCTGTCTTTTTCCACCGCGGTCTGCTAGAAATGCGATCCATTTCCCGTCCGGTGACCATTGGGGTGAACTACTACTCCCATCTTTTGTACGCGTGAGCTGGAAAGGTTCTTCTCTGTCACGAGCCAGCCAGATCTCGCTATCATAGCGGTTGTTCTTCCAATCCGTTGTGCGGACTCCGAAGGCAATACTCCTTCCATCCGGAGAGATGACCGGCCCTCCAACACTTCTGATCGAGATAATCTCTTCAAAAGATGGTCCTGGGACGTTCGATTGTTCATTTGCAGAGACTCCAACAACTAAAAATACGAGCAGAATTATTAAAAAAAGACCGTTTACATGAATAAATTTTCGCATTATCTCTCCTTTTCTTAGCTGGACATATTCCGGGTAATTCACTTGAGTTTTATCCGTTAATTCATCATGAGAAGCCTATCACACACAAAAACCCACGGTCAATGGTTGAGGGAGAAAAATGTGATGTCAATTCAACTCAATTTGAGCGATTTGAATACAGCAGATCTGTTATGTAGCCATAGCTTTCTTTCTGTTTATGATCATCTCCAAGACACATTTTGATAGAAAAAAAAGAAGGGCAATATAGTTCTGTTTTTCTAATTCAGATTAATATTTAGCTCAATTAGTGATATAATTCCAAAAAATGAAGTGGATAGTTTGTAGGATGTGATTTCATACAAATAATTGGAGTTGCTTATGGGAGAACTATCGACTCTGGCTCTGAAAAGAATAATCCGGGAGACTGGAGCAAGGGCGAGCAGAAGGGCGGCTAGGGAACTGGCGAGGTCGGTCGAAGAGATTGCAAGAGAGATCGCTGAGCGAAGCAAAGACCTGGCGGAACATGCGGGAAGGCGAACCGTCAAGGATAAAGATGTCATGCTCGCTGTTAAGGAGTGGAGATCCCGCTGAAATAGGTTTATATTCTGGGATCTTTGATTCTATTCATATTTTTTATTGAATAGTTTGGCTTCTCCTTCAACCAGCAGAAATCCGTTCCCCTCTT
>WTAW01000069.1 GCA_013139435.1 Candidatus Aminicenantota bacterium
GATACATTGGAGGTGGCTTGGGAGCATACTACATCCGGAATCGAGTTGTCTCTCCCACACTAGGTTACTCAGATTATCAATGGCATTTCGGAGTGGCCCCTGAACTCGGTTTTGTGATCCGGGTAGCTGAATACGTTGGACTTGTTGCCAGCGCCAAGTACAACTATGCCTTCAAATCTGGAAATTATTCACACTCGTACTGGACCTTCAGTGTGGGATTTGTCTGGGCCACTTACTGACGCTACAGAAAGAACCTCAAAACTTACGCTTAAACAATATTATCTCTTAGACCACTAATTTTGGTGCCAAAATAGTGCGTCTAAGCCAAAAAAACAGGCTATTTTCCCCGTTAATCTCAATATAATCAGCAACTTTCCGTGGCCCGTCCCCAATTATCCCAATTATCCAATTATTCTGAATGTCATTTATCATCGACTCCGTACCATATTCACAAAGATGCTTGACAGCTGTACCCCAATTGTGCTACAAGTGGGGTAAAAAGGAAGAGTCATTATGAGCAAGACAGAGACCATACGTGCTCGGATAGAACCTGATCTCAAAAACAAGGCTGAGAAGGTTTTCCGGAAACTCGGCTTGAGCACAACTCAGGCGATAACTCTGTTTTACAAACAAGTCGAACTACGAAACGGCCTGCCGTTTCAAATTGCTATTCCCAACAAGACCACACGTAGAACCTTTGATGCTACCGACGCAGGACGCGAACTCGTCGTATGCGAAGATGTAGATGACATGTTTAAAAAGCTCGGTATCTGATGCTCACCCCGGTATATACACGCCAGTTTGAGAGAGACCTAAAGCACATGGCGCATCGCGGAAAAAACCTTAAAAAACTGAAAATCCTTATACGCTCCTTGGTTGCAGGAGAGCCGTTGGATCCCATCCATAGGGACCACAAGCTCATCGGCAACTGGCAAGGACGACGAGAATGCTATGTCGAATCCGACTGGCTTTTGATTTACAAGATAGAGAAAGATTTCCTTATATTCGAACGTACAGGAGCACACTCTGTTCTATTCCGAAATTAAATTGTATATTGTACTAAAGTCCAATTGACGCCCATCATTCTCACTGATACAATTTTGAATACTTGATGATAAAATTCTACGCAATCTCCATAATTTGGGAATGAAATTTTGCAAAATTTCTGTATTCAGGAGATAAGATCATGAAAACATTTACTCCGACACCCCCAAAAACCGTAAGAAGGTGGTTATTTTCCGTATTGATCACTGTGGGAATAGTTATCCTGTTTTCTGTGAACTTGACGGCACAATCCTCATCCTCATCTTCATCTTCATCCTCATCCGAGCAGGAGACCGAGCAGCTCATCCAACAGAAGAGAAGGCTGCCTCTTCTGAATGGCCATACCTTTATTGCATCCTCAATTCTCCCTCAGACTCCGTTCATCACAACGTACGTTCGCAACTCCACTGGTATAGGATTGGCGCTCAGTTACGACATCCCCATTTATGATCCCGAAGGCGAAGTCATCACGACTGTCAATGGAGACTTGACGTATATGATGCTGGAACTCAACTATCAACATGCTATAAACGACTGGCTTGCATTGTGGCTATCTGGGTCAGGAGTCGGACGTGTGGGAGTTAATGCCGAATCTATACTCTCTACAGGGATCTCAGGTGCGGGTGCTTTAGAGCTGGGAGGACTTGCACGTATCTGGAATAACGATAAATTCATCCTATCCGGCGCTTTAAGCTTGCGTCATAACAAACTTATTGGAGTGGATATCATCGGTTTTGCCCAGAGTATCATCGACACAGGAATCATTGACACAGGCAATCTTTTTAACAGAATCCCATCTTGGCGCTGGAAAGGAGGCCTTCGTTTCGCCTTCGCGCCCAATGATCTTTGGGGAATTATCCTGTCAACAGATTTAGGCCGCGGAGACTCTCTGGAAGGCGAAGAGACAAATGATACCGTGTTCGATATAACCGGGCTCGTCAGCCTTGATCTGAATGCAAGAACCAAGCTCCCCATAGGCTTCGTGATCGGATACAAGCATACTTCCTATCCGGAGACCTCCGGTGACATTGTTAAAAATAGTGGCGTTACAACCTTCAGGATCGCTTATACCGGCCGTCGTGAATTCAGTATCGGCTTGGAGTTTGGTTTTGCAAGAGCTCCTTTAATAAAAAAGGAAAAAACTCTCAATTATGGTTCCGCTTTCATTAATCTGCAGTACTATTTTTAATGGAGGGCCTGAACTTCCAGGTCTAAACGATCAGCCAACCTATTTTCTGTCATCTCTATATCGTACTGTCCCTGAAGGTTCAACCAGAACTGAGGGGAGGTGCCGAAAAACCTCCCAAGTCTTAGAGCTGTGTCCGCCGTAATGGCCCTCTTTCCGTGTATAACCTCATTGATACGCCTTGGCGGAACGTTTGTATCTTTAGCGAGTCGATACTGACTGATCCCCGTTGGATTCAAAAATTCTTCCAAAAGGATCACTCCTGGATGTATGGGAGGTAACTTTTTTTTACGCATTTAAAAATCCCCTCGGTCTCTTTGTCACGAAAAGATATGATCACTGCCCTATAATAACGTGTCGCGTTAATAACGTCAAGCGTTATTATTGCCTAATCCTTGACAAAGTATAACTATGGTTATACCCTATGTGTATGAAAACAGCGATATCCATTCCGGACTCGATTTTTAAGGCGGCAGAAAAAATGGCCCAGCGTCTTGGGTTCAGCCGGAGTGAGCTCTACGCCAAAGCTGTTGCCGAATATCTTCAGAAACATCGAAACGACGGGACCACCAGAAAACTGGATGAGATCTATGCAAAAGAATCCTCCCAATTAGACCCTGGTATACAGGCCCTCCAATCCGCTTCTATCGACGAGGACGAATGGTAATGAATAGAGGAGAGATCTGGTGGGCGACACTCCCCGTTCCCTCGGGTTCCGAGCCAGGGTTCAGGCGTCCTCTCCTTATCATCCAATCCGACACATTTAATCGCAGCCGAATCAGTACAGTTATTGCTGTGGTTATTACCTCAAATCTCAAGCTCTCTGAGGCCCCGGGAAATGTCGTGCTCTCTCGAAAAAACACAGGTCTTCCCAAAAAATCTGTGGCGAATGTCTCTCAGATCGTAACGATTGACAAGTCTTTTTTATCTAAAAGGGCTGGAATACTCAGCCCTGACATTTTAAAAGAAGTCGATGCAGGCATCCGGCTTGCACTCTCAGTCTAAAACCAATATACATTCATTCATTTCAACTGAATCCCTCCCTTTTCTATCAGGTTTTGTATCGAATATAACCATCCGTTTCTTACCACAGATAAAAATTATGGTCAGCATACTCGGCTTTCGAAAAACTTCGCGATCACGCGCGGGAAGCCGATGATCCAAAACGCCTGGCAGCAGCATCGGTGAATCTCGGTTGGGTTATCGCTGCTTCAGGCAATGAAGACGCTGCTGTCAAAGTCTACGAAGAGGCGATCGATCTATTCAAAAATATGGGCGATGCGTATTCGATTGCGATCGTGCGACGGAATATCGGAGTCGCTTATCTGCGAGTCGGAAAGCTCGATGCTGCCGTCGCCGAACGCGGCGAAGCGAAAGTGTTCTTCGACTTGTGAGAAAATCGCCAGTTTTTTGCTGTCATCTTTAATAAATATCAAGTGATTGTATCTGTCCATATAGATAGAAAATTATACGAAATAATATTGCATATAAATAACTTGTAATATGTATTTATATTTCGTATAATCTAAACATGAGAAAATATTTTTTTACTGAACAAATTAACAAAAAATTTAGGTCCGTTGACGATTTACCAGAGTGGCTGTCGAATTATCCTGAGTTTAAAGATCAAATTAAGCTCTTGCGAGAAACTCTTGGAATGACTCAAAAACAACTAGCTAAGAAAGTCAACAGATCTCTACGGTCTATTCAGCAAATTGAAAGCGGCGAAGCAAAACCAAAGATTTCTACTCTCTACAAAATCGCTGAAGCCCTAAATACAGAATTGAAAATAACTCTCATTCCGCAGAAAAATATCATTGAATTTCTAGATGAAAAGGCTACAAAAAAAGCAGAACAATTGGTTAAGCTTACAGAAACAAGCTCTGCTCTGGAACTTCAAGCTCCCTCCAAAGAAGAAAAAGAAGTGCAAATTGATGAGTTGAGAAGAGAAATATTAGAAAGAAAAAGATCTAGCCTATGGAATCAAAATCGAAGAAAAAAATAAATCAGAAACTTCCCCGCGGTGCAACGCCTTTGACTCCCGAAGAGTTAGAAGGTTTACTCCCAAAATATATTACGACCCGAGAAGAATTAAACGATGCAGAGTTTATAAATATTTCCGAAGCGTCAAAAAAATATCTTCTATCAAGAAAAACATTCCGGTTCACAATCGGTAATCTTTATAAAATCCACAAAGATATGTTTGGCCATGTTTGGAAATGGGCTGGTAAAAAAAGAATAACAGAGAAAAACATTGGCGTTGAAAAAACTCAGATCGATGTGGAACTAAATAAATTATTAGATGATTTAGAATATTGGCTGAAGAAGAACTTCGATTTAGTTGAAATCTCTGCCCGGCTTCATCATCGACTTGTGTACATACATCCTTTCAACAACGGTAACGGCAGATGGGGACGGTTTATAGTTAATATGTTTCTTAAAGATCATTCCGACTCCTATCTTGATTTTCCTGAGGATGAACTTCTCTTAACGACCAGAATAAGAAAATCCTATATTGCTGCACTACGAGAAGCCGACAGCCTAAACTATAAGCCTTTGATTGATCTTCATAAGAAATACATTTCAAACTATTCCCCATAAATATATATTTATTGTAATTTTAACGCACAGAAGGGACACAATTTATGTATTGACAAAGAATACAGTTAACTGTACATTATAAATACCCCTAATATTGTATACTTGGAGGATCATAATGATAACAGTGGAAGGAAAAACAACGCTTGTCGGTGTGGCTGAATTGAGAAAAACGACAGCAGAGATCCTAAAAAAAATTAAGTCTAATAAAGTCATTCTCACCAAACGGAATAAACCGGTAGGGGTCATTCTCGACTATGAGGAATACAAAAAGATAGAGGACATCATGGAAGCCCTTGAAGATTACATTTTAGGCTCTTTGGCGCAAGAGCGAGCCAGGAGAAAAGATCAAAAGGTAATTTCGTTAGAAGAGGCTGAAAAAAGATTAGGGCTTAGTTGATGTATTCGGTCGTAATCGACGAACTTGTTTTTGAGAAGGATTTCAAGCAGATCGACAAAGCCGGCCAAAGAAGAATTACTCGGTCGATAAGGAATAAGCTCTCCTCCAACCCAAAGGAATTCGGAGAACCTCTCAGTGGAGATTTTGCTGGCTTGTGGAAGCTCAGAGTAGGACCTTACAGGATTATCTATAAAATCGAAGAGAAACGAGTTCGTGTTTATGTCATTTTGGTCGGGTTCAGACGAGACGCAGAGGTTTATAGAAGGTTGGTCAAGCGCCTTAAGTTACGTTAAAGTTTCAAGGGTAAGGCAGGTTTGACGATTATGACAGCCGTCCTCCCGTGGAAGACGCAGTCAAAAAAGACTTCGGAATCGATATGACCATCACCTGGAAATTCAAAGTATTAGGGATTAAATTTCAAAATTGTCCAAACGGGAAGATGATCGCTCGCTTCAGCCTCCTCATATTTTCCTGTATCCAGGACTTCAAAGCCTCTGACATAGATGTGGTCGAAATCCCATTTTAATATCCCGATGGGATCGGCTCTGGAAGTATACCCGAGTCCTTTATTAGCCCGCCTGAATCCAGCTTTCCGGAAAATCCTCTCCGTTCCCAGGACACTGTAGTTCGTATCTGTGTTAAAATCACCACCAATGATCACGTAGTCGAAGCTATCGCCGATGTTTTTAACCACCTCTTCCACCTGGTCCATTTTTCTCTCATGACCTATTATGTAGAGCTCGGTATGAACAGAGCAGGTGAGAATCTCCAGCTCACCAGCAACAAGCAATGCAAAGACTGCGATCCTGTGCATCTTTCGGATCGGATGTTCATGGGGCAGGACAACCTTTTGATGTTCTTTGATGGGCCACTTGGAGAGGACCGCATTGCCGAAGCCTTTATCGTGGGAAGGGTGAAGGGCAGCCGGATAATAGATATAATCATACTGAAGGCGTTGCGCCATCTCATAAACGCCATCCGGGTCCATCTCCTGGAGGAAAATGACATCAGCGTCCCGAAGTGTTTCCTCCTTATCTAATTCACGAATAGCTTGCTCAAGATTTTTCCCGAGCTTGATATTGTAAGTCACAACTTTGAACTGACCTTTAAATTCGGGCGTTGCTTCGGCAAACTGACCCATGTAGCGAGGCCCCTCCGTATGTGTGTAGCTCTGTCTGACTGGAGTGCAGGAAGTAACGATTAGAAACATAGCGGCTGCACTGATTGAAATTCTTGTTTTCATATTACCCATGTACGTTTTGTATTTCTTATTCGTTTTCGTATATTTACTTATGCAGTTCTTAAAAGTTTAACGCAATTGTCCTCCGTGACAAGGTCTATATCATTTTCTCTTTCTAAAAATGGACGAACATCCGCCCTGGCTTTATCCCAGTTAATGTGTGTCACTCGATCGAGTAATATATCGCGCCAGTTGCGAGGCGTTGCAGTTGGTTCTTCCCATCTTGTTTGTTTAAGTGCTGCATTAAGCAGCTCCAAGTTGGGCGGCGGCCAGGTTCTATCAGCGAGATACCAAACAAGGTCATAAAGATCGCGCCCTTTGACATAGGAGCGAGTTAAAACCGCAGCCATTTTCCCAGCCAATAGGGATGCTTTATCGTGGTGAAGAAGATTCAATGTCACATATCGTCGAATGAGAGTTGAAGAATATGTAGCTCCTGAGGGAGGATTCGTATCCACGTCAATCTTTATAGAGAGCACTTGGGTCCGGCGCGGTGAAATCCCGAGTTCAAAAAGAAGCCCATCAAAACGCACAAAAGCTGAAGCCACTGTTTTTGTATCATTAACTTTGAGTCTTAATGAGTAATTCTCAGCCTCAAAAACTGATTTCACATTCTCAATAGCCTTACGAAAAGGAATACTTTTTGATGAATCATACAAGGAAAAATCTAAATCTTCGGAAAAACGGGGAATGGAGTAAAGAAAGCGTAGTGCAGTTCCGCCCTGAAAAGCCCAACACAAAAAGATCCCAGACTCCTGAAAAGTTTGTAAGATCCTCGCATGGAGATATTCTCTGACTACGCTGGTTTTAGTAAGAGCTCCGGACTTATCTGCGATCAATTGTTTAATATAGTCTTTCATAGATCTTCATACCTCTCTGCGTCAGCCAGTTGAATAAGCATCTTGGCTGCACGAATCAATTTCTTGCTGTCGCTCACCTTAGCGTACTCTAAGAGAGAAAAACGATCCACTTGATCAATATTCTGAAGCCGCAACTCATAAAGATATTTCTCTGAATCAGAATGGGGTGTAAGATAAGCGAGATCAAGGAATGCTTTTTCAGGAGAAGCGATAAACGCAAATTGTGAGGGGGTAACCTCAATTTCATGGAAACCTTTAAAAAAGGTCTTTTTTATATGCCTGTAAATGAATCCTCCCATATCCGTCTGTAGATGTTCCGGTCTTCCTGTAGTGATGCTGGTTACGACAGGGACATACTCAGGAATCATCCCATAATGTGCTAACGCCGACTGTAAGCTGACGTAGGATGCCTTCTTAAGCCTGTTTGCCATTAAAAATGGATGAGGATTTACTTTTCTGTAAGGTTCTGCAAGTGTGTACACTCCTCGACGCAATTGGATGATTCTTCCTGCTTTTACCCACCGGACCAGTAGCTGTTGGATGCGCTCTGTAGAAACACGGCCAACCTGGAGGATACTGGATGTAAAAACAGGCTCATCACTCACTAAATTTAGAAAATCCTTCCATTTCATAGCAACAACTTAACATAAATGCATAGATAATGCAATATAAATGACTTATTAAGCAAATTCGAACTTATGCATGATATCCTCTTTAATTGATAAGAGAAAGAATTAAGGATGCTGTCCCAAGAATCTAATTATGACGTTCCTAGAATTCAGATTCTCAGTCTTTCAACATCTTCTTAATGACAACCTTCTGCCACTGTCTGAGATATGCGACAATATCGTGTCTCTCCTGGGAATTTAGAGCCCGGTACTTGTCTGAATCTCTTCCCCAGGTGGGCATTTCTGTTTCGTTTCGGCCGAGCGAGATTGTGGCGCAGAGATATCCGTTTGTTGCAGCATTCAGGAATTCCTGATTGTTGAGAGCAGGGGCTTGCAGTCCTTCTCCCAACTGGCCATGACATTCAATGCAGAGCTCTTGAAATAGGCTCCTTCCCTTCTCTGCCGATCCAAAGATCGGACCGGGATAGATCACATCCGGTGGATTTAAAGACGCATGGCGGAGATAAGCAATTACGTCGGCGATGTCCGCAGCAGAAAGTCTTTCCTGTTTCGAAACAGCCGTTGACCAGCCGATCATCGCCGTGCCTCTGCGGCCCTTGGCAATCATCTCAGCGAAGAAATAATCCGAAGCCGCATCATGAAAATCCGCATTAAAAATCGCCGGCCCGGTATCCCCCTGGCCATAAATCCCATGACAGCGCGAGCAGAGGTAGTGATACCTCTCTTCCCCCCGGTCCACATCGCCCTGTTCTGCA
>WTAW01000225.1 GCA_013139435.1 Candidatus Aminicenantota bacterium
TTTTTTGAATTTTGGAGTTCTGTTTTTTATCTTGAAGAGAAAAAAATTCGATGGACAGATCTTCTCTCTGTATATCATCAATTACTCCATTATACGGTATATCGTTGAATTTTACAGGGGGGATCACACGGATAAAACCTATTTGATCCATAATGCCTCCTACTATCTCAGTGTCAGTTATCCTCAAGTCTTTTGTATATTGGGCTTGATCGGTGGAATTCTTTTGTTTTTCGTGTTGAAAAAGAAGAAAGTGATTTAACTGGGAGGTGTTTAAGAGCCGAGATAGCTAATCTGAACTATTCAGGCATAGATAAAAGGGATCGACCTGCGAAAAATGAGAGAGTTTTATGTGGCCCCTGAATCTGGGGAGAATCAAAGACTGGACCTCTTTTTGTCCGAAAAGCTCGATGGATGGAGTCGTGCGCAGATCCAACGACTCATTACTGAAGGCTTGGTGCTGGTGGATGGAACGCAGAAAAAGCCAAGCTACAGGTTAAAAGATAATGAGAGAGTTGATGTTGATGACACAATTCCAAAGGCGAAGCTTTTAATGCCCGAGCGTATACCGCTCACCGTAATCCACACGGATCAACATTTGGTCGTCATCGACAAAGCCTCGGGTATGGTCGTCCATCCGGGAGCGGGGAGACAGACACACACTTTGGCCAACGCCCTTCTCGATCGTTTCCCCGAGATCGAGGGATTAGGACCGGAGGAAAAACCAGGGATCGTTCATCGGCTGGATAGGGAGACCTCGGGTGTTATTTTGGTGGCACGGACGAAAATGGCCTACCAAGAATTGCAGAGGCAGTTCAAAGCGCGAGAAGTGGAGAAGCTCTACATAGGTCTTGTGTGGGGAAAGATGTCTCAGAAAGAGGGAGAGATAACCTGGGGGATCGGCCGGCATACAAAACATGGGGAGAGAATGTCGGTAAAGACCAATAAACCCCGGATCGCAGAGACCCGCTACAGAGTGAAAGAACCGCTTGGAGAGTTCACACTCCTCGAGATCCGCCCGATCACAGGGAGAACTCATCAGATCAGAGTTCATCTTGCAGCGTCGGGACATCCCGTTGTCGGAGATTCACGCTACGGCCGGAGAAAGCTTGCTGCCGGCTGTCCTCGCCTTTTTCTTCATGCGCATCGCCTTACCGTTACCCATCCCTTGACGGGCAATAGAGTGTCTTTCCAATCGCCTTTGCCTTCAGATCTCACTCAGTTTCTAGAGAAAATTTCTCGTTCCTCCTTGTGAATTCTTACTGCGCGATTAAGTGTCCCAATTGTGTGGTGGAGAAAATTTATTTATTTTTCCTCGCTGGGGAAACTGAGAGTGTTTTCGAAATCACCAATTGGGCATTCGGGGCATTATTCATCTCGGTCTTGGAAAGGATGACTGGGCACAAAAATTATCTTGAGTCGGAGGGAAATTTTATTGTAATATAACCGTTGCTCAAGTCGAAAAATAAAAAACTGAGCAAAAAAAAATGTAACTATTGAAAATGTATTGGAGGCTTCAAAATGAAAGATTATTCTCCAGATAAAATCCGAAACGTGGCGATCACAGGGCATGGGTCCTCAGGGAAGACGTCCCTGACTGCTGACTTTCTCTTTGATACAGGAAAAACTACACGCTTGACGAAAGTGGATCAGGGGAACACTGTCACCGATTATGATACCGATGAGATCGAAAGACAGATTTCTATCAATTCAGCCCTCGCTCACATTGAGTGGAATAACCACAAGATCAATATCATCGACTGCCCCGGTTACACGAATTTTCTCTGGGACACAAGGGCCAGTTTAAGAGCTGTCGATGCGGGACTTGTGGTGGTGGGTGCCTTGGAAGGAGTGGAGGTCGGCACAGAGAAAGTATGGGCCATGCTCGAGGAGTTCAAACTCCCTCGGATGCTCATCATCAACAAGCTGGACAGAGAGAATTCCAATTATAAACAGGCGATGGAATCCATCCAACAGTTTTTCGGCCGGCAAGCGATCCTTGTTCAGCTCCCTATTGGAGAGGAGGCAGGTTTTTCTGGTGTTGTCGATTTGATCGGCAAAAAAGCCTACCTTTTCGAAAAGAATGAAAGCGGAAAATTTAAAGAGGTTGAGATTCCAGAAGACCTTAAAGATGAGGCTGAAAAGAAGATCGAAGCGTTGACGGAGATGGTGGCGGAAAACGATGAAAAACTGATGGAGAAATACTTTGAGGCAGGAGAACTCTCGACCGAAGACCTGATTGCAGGGTTACGGAAGAGTATCCTTAACCGAAATTTATACCCGGTCTTTGTGTCGTCGGCTCTTTTGAATGTTGGTGCACAGCCAATCCTTGATGGAGTTATCAATTTTTTTCCCTCCCCGCTCGAAAGAGAAGATATACAGTGTGAAGAAGGTTCCGTTCAACCGAAAGTGGAGGACCCTTTTTCTGCGTTGGTATTCAAGACGATCTCAGACCCGTACACAGGTAGGATCTCCATGATAAGGATATTCTCCGGTAAAGTAAGTCCCGATGCCACGGTCACAAACACCACAAAACAAAGAGATGAAAAACTCAGCGGGCTATTCTTCCTCCAGGGAAAAGAGCAAGTACCAGCAGGTCAGTGTAAGGTTGGCGACATCATCGCTACGGCAAAACTCAAGGACACATCCACCGGTGATACTCTCAGTGCAAAGGGGAGTGGAGTGCTCTTCCCAGTGATTCATTTTCCTGAGCCATCGATTTCCTTTGCCATAGAACCAAAAACTAGGGCAGATGAGGACCGTATCTCTCAAGCCATCCATCGCATAACAGAAGAGGATCCCACAGCAAGAATCACGCGAGATCCGGAGACCAACGAGTTGATCATCGCGGGAAACGGTCAGCTTCATGTAGAGATCATCACCAAACGGCTGAAAAACCGGTTTAATGTCGATGTCGAGCTCAAGCCCCCTAAAATTCCCTATAAAGAGACCATCAAAGGGAAATCGGATGTCCAGGGCAAGTACAAGAAACAGACAGGAGGCCGTGGACAGTATGGGGATGTGTTTATCAAAATGGAGCCCCTCGCCAGAGGAAAAGATTTCGAGTTCGAGAACAAGATCTTTGGGGGTTCCATCCCAAAAAACTACATCCCCTCCATCGAAAAAGGAATCCAAGAAGCACGGAAAAAGGGAATTGTGGCGGGGTATCCGACTGTCGATTTCAAGGTCATTCTATATGATGGATCCTACCACGATGTGGACTCTTCAGATATCGCATTCAAGATCGCAGCTTCTATGGCATTTAAAAAGGGAATAAAAGAGGCAAAACCGACTCTTCTTGAGCCCATAATGAATGTAGAAGTGTTTACGCCTGAGACATTTATGGGCGATATCATGGGGAATCTCAACGGACGAAGAGGCAAAGTGCAGGGCATGGAGCAAAAAGGGACCCTGAGGATCATAAAGGCCAGAGTCCCCATGGCCGATATGCTGGATTTCGAACCTACACTTACCTCCATTACTGGAGGGCGTGGATCCTTTCTCATGGAGTTCTCGACCTTTGAAGAAGTTCCGGGTCACTTGCAGCAATCAATCGTCGATGAAGCTATAAAAGAAGGCCGGGTCAGACCTGAAGAGGAATAATCTCATACCAGAGAACGTGGGTAAAGGAGGTCAACTACTCTATGACTAGAAACACAAGAAACAGCAAAAGCTTCTGTTTGGCGTTTTGTCTATTCATCCTCTTGTTTGCGGCTGCCAGTATGGCTGAGGAGGATGAAGATAGATATCTTCGGCTGAAAATCGGCAAGTCAGACCTAAAAGGGAAAGTGCTTTCCATGGAACCGGACAGGCTGTATGATCTGTCGAACGGCCAAGACATCGAATTTTCAGGAATGATTGAAAATATGATGTCTAGTCGTTTCATCTATATCGGAGAAGCTCATAACTCTCTGCCCATGCATGACATCCAGTTAAAGATCATCCAGGCCCTTTATAAAAAAGATAAACGATTAGCTATAGGACTGGAGATGATACCCGTTACTCTTCAGCATATCCTGAACAAATGGAGTCTGGGATTACTCACTGAGGAAGAGCTGATTCATGATATTTTATGGTACGAAACTTGGAATTTCAATTTTAAATACTACGAAAAAATCTTTGCCTTTGCCAATCTGAATAAAATTCCCATATACGGTCTGAATATCCCAAAAGGACTTGTCACCAAGATCAGGATGAAAGGTTGGGATACACTCACCGAAGATGAGAAAAAACTCGTGCCACGGCCTGATGTCTCTCATGAGGAACATCGCACACTGATCCGGACGATCTTTGAGAGTTCTGACCTCCCACACCAGATGAAAGGCCCGGGTTTGGACATGATGTTTGAGGGGCTTTACCGTGCTCAATCGACCTGGGATGAAAGTATGGCTTTTTATGCATCCCGAGCTTCCAATGAGACCGAAAGGAGGATCGTGGTCCTTGCCGGTTCGGGTCATTTTCTGTACAACCTCGGAATCAATCGTCGTGTTCATGAGATCAATGGACTTCCGTTTAAAACAGTCTTATGTTTGGAGATCCCAGAAAACGAAAAAACCCTGAGCGTTTCACGAAGCCTTGCAGATTATGTCTGGGGCCTCAGTGAAGAAGACCATCCTTCATTCCCCTCTATCGGCTTGACGTTCAAGAAGTTTGATGGTCTTGCAAATCTCGTTATCCATAGAGATCCCATCGATGGAGTTGCCAAGGGTGAAAAATTTGCTAAAGGGGATATCGTCCTTTCAGTGGATGGGAGGACGTATACAGAGATCAACGATCTGCGGACATATCTCGCAAAATTCCGATGGAACGATGAGGTGACGTTCCGCCTCCTTCGCGAGGCTAAGGAACTTGAGGTGGTCTTGAAGTTCCTCCCAAAAGACAACAATGATAATTCCGAATAGAATGTCGACGGCAACCTCGACTCGTGAATAATCCAGGTTAGAGGAGGAGTACTAGAAATGAAAAAATTCATAAAATCAGTAGTATATCTTAGTCTTGGGCTATCGTTTTTTGTGGGATTGGTCCAGAGTGATGGTGTTGTTAAAACACCCGCAGAGGCAGTGAACTACGGCCAATACAGCCAGTATGAAGAGATTAGCCACTTTTTAAGTCTCCTTGATTCTCTTTCTGAAGAATTGACCGTTCAGATCGTCGGAAAATCGTTAGGGACAGAGGAATATGAGGCCAGAGACTTCTATCTCTGTATTCTGACGGATGAGGGTGCGGATTCCCCTCAAAGGCTCAACCGGGAAAAACCCACATTTTATCTAGTAGCCGCCAAACATGGCAACGAACAGTCGGCTAAGGAAGCGGCGTTATGGCTCATCAGAGATCTGGCCGTCGGAGAATTGAATCCTCTTCTTAAAAAAGTCAACTTTTTGATAATGCCACAGTCCAATCCCTATGGGAATTGGTTTGACCAGCGCCGCAATGAACAGAACCTGGATCTGAACCGAGATCATGTCAAACTGGAGGCGCCAGAGACAGAGATGATCAGCCGTGTTTTCCGTATCTGGATGCCCGAGGTCACTATGGATGTCCATGAGAAGGGGGATGATTTCTACAGGGTCAACATCGGTTGTGTGTCCAATGTCAACATCAATAAGTTGCTTCAAGAGTTTTCGCGAGAGAAAATCCTGACAGAAGTGAAAGAAAAACTCAACAAAGAAGGGATCACTTTTCATGAATACTTGATCACGCAGGAGATGGGCATTGATTCCTCAGCCGGCGTGACCTATCGAACAAAGGATCTCGAGGGCAGAGAGGAAATGAAGCGCTACAGCACCACAGACCTCAACGACGGTCGGAACAGCCCCGGCATCTATGAAACACTCTCTTTTATCCAAGAGGGTGCTTCCAGGCACGATATCGCAACACTCAAAGACAGAACCCGGTACCAGTACTTCGGGATCCGGTATTTTGCCGAGAGCGTTGCTTCACATGGCGAAGAAATCATAGATCTCGTGCGGAGTCTGCGCGCAGAACTCCTGGATAAGGCCCATGAGTTTTCGGATCAGGACCTCGTTCATCTGCGGATGAGGTATGCTAGGAATCTGCAGGAGCCAACGTTGACCATAAAGAAGTTTAAACGGTCACGGAGCCCGATTCGCGGCATTCTGAAAGTGGATAAAAAAGCAGGGGATACGGTGACGACATTCGAGTTCGATCGCTATCCCTATCCCAGCGATACCAAGGTCGTTGAGGAAGTCGTGGAAAATTGGTTTCCGGATGTGGAGCCCCTCATCAGTGTGAGCCGTCCTATTGGCTACCTGATCCCTGCCAAGCACCAGGATGTGTTGGAGACTATTCTCCGTCACGGAATTCAGGTCCAAGCGTTCACCAAGGATGTCCGTCTTGAGATCGAATCCTATCAGATAGGGGAGATTGTGCCGGCCGAATATGATTATTTGCCCCCGATGAAGATCGATGTGTCCAAAAGAACACACGAGATAATCGCAAAAAAGGGTGACATGTACATTACCTGTGCTCAACCGGGAGCGAATCTGATTCCCTGTTTACTCGAACCCCAATCTCAATACGGATTCATCCGCTACTGGAAATTTAACTTAGTTCAAGAAGAAGGGGACATCTATCCTTTTTATAGAGTGACTACGAAACAGAAACTGCCGCTCATCCCGTATAAGAATTGGATCCGTTAGATTATAACCTAGATAGTTCAGGTTAGGACAAGGCTTCCTTGATCCTGGCTCCCATGTCTGCGGGACTTTTGGCGACGAAGACTCCTGCTGCCTCAAGAGCTTCCATCTTCTCTTTAGCGGTCCCTTTGCCTCCAGCAATGATCGCGCCGGCATGTCCCATGCGTCTGCCTGGAGGTGCAGTCTGGCCTGCGATGAAGCTCACGACAGGTTTGGGGAATTCTTGTTTGATGTATTCTGCAGCTTCCTCTTCAGCAGTGCCACCGATCTCACCGATGAGCACTACAGCCTCAGTGTCTTCATCCTCTTTGAACATCTGCAGCAGCTCGATAAATTTTAATCCCACGATCGGATCTCCACCGATCCCGATGGCTGTGGACTGGCCATAACCCTGCAGAGAAACCTGCTGGACGGCCTCATAGGTAAGAGTTCCTGATCGAGAGATAATACCGATAGAACCTGGTGTGTGGATATGACCCGGCATGATGCCGATCTTGCACTTTCCTGGGGAAATAATTCCCGGCGTGTTCGGGCCGATCATGTGGCAGTCTTTCTCTTTAAGGAACCGTTTGACTTTGATCATGTCAAAGGTGGGGATGCCTTCGGTGATGCACACTACGAGATCAACACCGGCGTCAGCAGCCTCCATGACAGCATCGGCTGCAAAAAGAGGTGGAACAAAAATGGCGGTTGCGTTGGTGCCTTCTTCAGCGACCGCGTCAGCAACCGTGTTGAACACAGGCACATCAAGATGTGTCTGCCCACCTTTTCCTGGAGTCACACCAGCCACGACTTTTGTCCCGTACTCTAGCATCCTCTTCGTGTGAAAGGTTCCTTCTCCTCCAGTGATTCCCTGGATGACAACTCTTGTATTTTCATCGACTAATATGCTCATCTTCGACTCCTTTCCTATTGGCTGGCAAGTGGCACGACTTTTTCAGCCGCTTCCTTCATGCTCGAGGCTGAGAAAAAGGCAAGACCCGAATCTTCCAGGATCTTTTTTCCCAGTTCTACGTTTGTTCCTTCGAGACGGATAACCATCGGTATGTTAAGCTCCAATTCTCTAGCTGCTTTGACGATCCCATTCGCGACAAGGTCACAGCGAACAATGCCACCGAAAATGTTGATCAGGGCTGCTTTGACGTCCTTGTCGGAAATGAGGATCTTGAATGCGTTTTTAACGGCTTCTTCTGAGACGCCGCCTCCCACATCAAGAAAGTTTGCGGGCATTCCGCCCGAGTACATGATAATGTCCATCGTTGCCATGGCCAATCCCGCGCCGTTGACCATGCATCCGACATTCCCGTCGAGCTTGATGTAGTTCAGGTCGAATTCAGATGCTTCGACTTCCAGAGGTTCTTCCTCGTCGAGGTCGCGCATTCCTTTAATGTTCGGGTGGCGAACGAGGGCATTGTCATCGAAATTCATCTTAGCGTCTAGAGCTAGCACATCTCCTTGTCCTGTGATCAGAAGGGGATTGATTTCCGCCAGCGACGCATCTGTGGATTCAAAAGCCTTATAGAGAGTTAAAAGAAATTTCACGGCCTGCTTGAACGTATTCCCTTCAAGACCCAGCTGGAAAGCGAGCTTGCGCGCTTGGAACGGCAGAAAACCTGTGGCCGGATTGATGTATTCCTTGAAAATGAGTTCGGGCGTTTCTGCCGCGACTTTCTCGATCTCCATCCCGCCCTCTGATGAGGCCATCACTACTGGTGCTTCTTTGGCTCTGTCGATCACGATCCCGATATAAAGCTCTTTGGCGATGTCCAGGGCTTCTTCAACAAGGATTGTCTTGACAAGTTTTCCCTCTGGTCCGGTTTGATGGGTGACGAGATTCATTCCGATGATCTCTCGGGCTCGTTCTTGGGCTTCTTCTGGGGTGTTTGCTAACTTGACGCCGCCACCTTTCCCTCTGCCGCCGGCGTGAATTTGGGCTTTGACAACAACCTTGGGGCCGATATCCTTGGCAATCTCATACGCCTTTTCCGCGGTTTCAGCCACTTCACCCCTAGGAATCCGAACGCCGTACTGGTTGAGGATACTTTTTGCTTGATACTCATGAATTTTCATCAATATAGTCCTTTATATATGAATTTGGGAACACGGAATTCAAACTCCGGAAGTCACGAAGAGGATCTCAGAAATCTCACAGCATAAAATGCAAGTCTCTATCCCTCTTCAGACTTCTAACCTGGATTATTCAGGCTAGATATTCCGATCTACAGGTTTGTTTATTTATTCTGTCTTCTACGCTTTGATCTCGTACTGCTTCTTTCCTTCCTGGTAGAGGTCGCCACCGTACATATCGTTGATCACGATACAGGGAAAATCTTTTACTTCGATCCTACGAATAGCTTCAGGCCCGAGTTCAGGGTAGGCAATGACTTCTGCTTTGACGATGCTCTTGGAAATGAGAGCACCCGCTCCTCCGACAGCTGCAAGATAGACGCCCTTGTATTTTTTCAGAGATTCTTTGACTTCTTCGTTCCGTGCGCCTTTTCCGATCGTACCCTTGAGACCGAGCTTGTGAAGGGTGGGGGCGTAAGAATCCATCCGGTAGCTGGTTGTCGGCCCTGCAGATCCAATGGGATTTCCGGGTCGTGCTGGTGTCGGGCCGACATAGTAAATGAACTGTCCTTTGACATCAATGGGAAGTTCTTTTCCCTCTTTCACAAGATCGATGAGTTTTTTGTGCGCAGAATCTCTTCCAGTATACAGAGAACCTGTGATATACACCCTGTCGCCTGTTCGGAGCTTCTCTATAAGCTCATCAGAGACCGGTGTTGTGATTCTGTATTCGGCCATTTTTTTTATCTCTCTCTTTGATTTGGCGTGCGCAAATATCAGGACATAAATGTGTCACACTCATCGACAGTCTTCTGGACGGCAGCCTTTGTGGCTCCGAGCCTTTCTTTTTCTTCGTCTGTGAGTTTGATCTCGAATATTTTCTCCATTCCTTTTGCACTGATGAGACAGGGGACGCCGATGAAGAGACCGTTGATTCCATATTCGCCTTCACAGAGCGTAGCGCAGGGGAGAACTCGCCGTTTGTCTTTAAGATAGGACTCAGCAATCACGATGGCACTCCATGCCGGACTGAAGAAAGCCGAACCTTTCCCAAAAAGTGTGACAATTTCCGTTCCTGCTTTCCGGGTTCTCTCGACAACACGGTCGATGAGGTCTTGGTTCGCGACCTCAGTTAAAGGAACGCCGCCGATAGTGGTAAGCCGAGGTAAAGGCACCATTGTCGGACCATGGCCTCCGAGAACCGTGCCCGCAATATCAGCCACAGACACACCCAACTCCATGGAGAGAAATGCCCGATAGCGCGCTGTATCCAACGTGCCGGCCATACCGATGACTTGACTCTTGGGGAAACCGGTGATCTTGTGAAAGGTGTAAACCATGGCATCCAAGGGATTTGTGAGGACGATACAGAAGGCATCAGGAGCATTCTCTTTGATACCGTTGGCCACTGCACTGATGATCTTGATGTTCGTGCTGAGAAGATCTTCGCGGGTCATACCAGCCTGGCGGGGTTTCCCCGCAGTGATAATGACCACGTCGGAACCCTGGATGTCTTTGTAGTCCGAGGTGCCAGTGATGTTTGCATCATAGTTGCCATGAGGAGCCATCTCCATTAAGTCCAATGCTTTCCCCTTAACAGGATTCACATAATCAGGAATATCCAGTACAACGATGTCTCCCATTTCCTTCTGGGCTGCAAGCATGGCTAGGATTTGACCGATCTGGCCTCCGCCGATAAGTGCAATTTTTTTTCTCAAACTAACCTCCTTTTATTATTGAATGATTATTAAATTTTTCCGGATCGTTTGTGAAACAACAGCTCCGGATATTTTAAACCCATTCGATTCTATTTCTTGTTGTCCAGTCCTCGAGCGAACGGGACTCTTCCTACTCTTTATCCGAGAACTCTTTCCAGCGTTCTTCTAGTCTGGGATCGACAATCGTGTCCATAAGATACTGAGCGTATTCTGCACCCGTCGCTCCGGTATCCCGCCCTGTGGTTACTATCTTCTTCTCTAAATTTCCACAGATATCGATTGCCATTTCCAGTTTTTTATGTCTGTCCGAGTAACCGAGATGGTCGATAAGCAGCGATGTCGCTTTGATCATGCTTCCCGGATCAGCATACTTGGCGCGTCCCTCTTTGACCATACGGGGGGCAGACCCATGGATGGCTTCGAACATAGAATAACGCTTGCCTATGTTGGCGCTTCCCGCTGTCCCGACTCCTCCTTGAAATTCTGCAGCTTCATCTGTCAAAATATCACCATAGAGGTTGGGAAGGACCATGACCTTAAACTGTCTGCGGCGCTTCTCATCAATCAGCTTGGCTGTCATGATGTCGATGTACCAGTCATCACATTCGATGTCAGGATACTCTTTAGCGATTCGATAACCTGTATCCAAAAACAGTCCGTCCGAAGTTTTGACTACATTAGCTTTTGTCACAATCGTGACTTTGTTGATGTTGTTCTTTTTTGCATATTCAAAGGCCAAACGGATGATCCGTTCCGCTCCTTGTTTCGTGATCACCTTGAAATCTATCGCGAGGTCGTCTGTCACCATGATCCCACGGCTTCCCATGATGTAGGCGCCTTCTGTGTTTTCCCGGAAGAACATCCAGTCGATACCCAGCTTTGGAACCCTTACAGGTCTAACATTAGCGAACAGGTCCAAATACCGGCGCATGGCGACGTTGCAACTTTCCAGATTGGGCCAAGAATCGCCCTTTCTAGGGGTTGTGGTAGGGCCCTTGAGAGTGACATGACATTTTTTTATCTCTTCGAGGACATCATCTGGGATCGATTTGTTATGGGCTGACCGATTTTCGATGGTGAGGCCTTCGATGTCACGGATCTCGATTTTTCCAGTTTCGATCTCTTCTTTGAGCAGGAATTCCAAGATCTTCCGAGATTCGGCTGCAATAAAGGGACCTATCCCATCCCCGCCGAGGATTCCGATAATGATGGGCTTGACTTGAGAGAAATCCATCCATTCGACGGGCTCTTTCATGCGTTCAACACGGTCGAGTTGTTCTACGACAATCTCATTAAAATGTGCTTTCGCTCTTTCAGTGATGGTATTATCCATGAAAATATTCCTCCATTAAAGAATATAAAATGAAGGAAAATATTATAACTTTTTGTACTGAAAATCAACTCACTTCCTCAAATAAATATTTATCCTCTGATCGCATGAACACAAGATGCGTTATTGAGTGTCCCAATTGTGTGGTGGAGAAAATTTGAACTCAGAGTGGATTCTGGTATATATTATCTGCTCTAGGCTATACGTATTAGCCTGAATAATTCATAAAATATGTCGGGAGAGAGAGTCATGCTAAATACCTATTTCAGGAATGAAAGAGAGCGAAAGGCACAAGGTATTCCCCCCTTACCCCTAGATCCCGAGCAGACACAAGAGCTCTGCAAGATCCTTGAAAATCCACCCATGGGGAAAGAAGCCATTTTTCTCGATCTCCTCAAGAACAGGATCCCACCAGGAGTTGATCCTGCAGCAAAAGTTAAAGCCGGGTGGCTCAGTGCATTGGCCACTGGGAGAGTATTATCTCCAGTCTTGGATAAAAAGGGCGCTGTGGAGTTGCTCGGCACTATGCTCGGAGGTTTTAATGTTGAACCTTTGATCGCTCTTCTCG